>NZ_VOYQ01000004.1:0-157293 GCF_013420195.1 Acinetobacter sp. YH01024 | reverse complement strand
GGATAGTCTTTTTCAGATTCAATCAATAATTGAACCGCTCTTTCTCTGATTTCAGGGGTATATTTTAATTTGGTCATCGGAACATTCTCTCAGAATACTGAGTCTCCGACAAACCCGGTACGGTTCAAGGTTCATAAAACGCTTGGCACGTAGGAGTTGCCACATAAAGTTTTCTGCATCGGTGCAGTTTGATCTCAATTGACGAGAAAATTCGAGTAATTGCACATTTATCGACATTCAATGTTTCTATATTCTTTATTTTTATTAAACCAGTATAATCACACCCACACTAAAACTTATAAAAAATCCACATGAAACAACAAAATAAAAAAATGCTTACATGCATCATCACTTCAACATTGATTCTTATTGCCTGCACAGAGCAACCTCAACAAAAAATAGAGCAGAAAGCTGAAAAACAAGCAACATCAGAACCTATCATACAAGATACTGTAGTGATTCCACCAACCGTACAATCCACTATGTTAGTGAATAATCCAACACCTTTACCTCAAGGCTATGAAGTTGATACCACACATTTAAAACAAGCAAAACTGATCGACTTCAACGGCGATGGAAAACTTGATGCTTTTCGTGTTTTGAAAAATCCAAATAAAGTCGGTATGAAATACCTTTTCGAGTTCCGTATTGCTGATTCTGATAAGGTGTACTTTTATGAAAGTGATGATGGAAACACTGACCTCGGTAATTTTGGTGTATTCGAAATAACCCCAAGAGGTGAAAAACTAGTTGATATTTATCTAGAGCCTACATCAATTCATTATTAAGCCAATAGACGGTATTTAATTAGATGCAACTCCCTCTCCCTTTGGGATGAGAAGCATTGCTTCGCAAGGGGGTGAGGGTAACTCGAGGAGAGGGTTATGGAGAGGTGCTTTTAAGGGAGAAAAGCATCAAAGTACATTCTGTGCCAACAACACTTCCAACCCTTTCACCTTTTCCATATATTTCAGCCGTTCCTTTTCCCACTTCACTTGTTCTTTCAGCACTGAGACATCGCCATCAATCACCTTATACACATCTTTCACCTGCATATTTTTCGGCTTTGGATTTTCACTCCAGTGGAAACTATCTGTGATGTCATCAATCTGACTGGCTAGCCGTTGGCTTTGAGCTTCTAAAGCCATTTTATAAAACTTTAAATGTTCATCAGTTAAGGCTTTAGGGCTTTTACCTTTATTGGTTTCAAGCTGTAATTGCAGTTTCAGTAAATAAAACAAATCCTGTGCTTCATGGGCTTGGTTCACCACTTGCAGCAGCTCAGTTTTTTCTGCTTTTTTCGATTCATCAGGCTCACGGTCAGGGTGAATCATGGCAGTGATTTTTAAATACACAGTTTTCAGTGATTGGTTCACTAACTTTTCAGCTTGCTCACGTTTTTGCGCAAGTCGTTTACGCTGATGATCTTCTTTCTCACGTTGATATTGATCGCTATCCCACGCTTCATAAGACTCATTTTGTTCTGTCGTTTCTTGTTCTATATCAACATAACCTTCTACTTTGCTCTGTTCAGTTTGGGCCAACTTGGCTTTTTTATTCAGCTTTTGATTATGTGCATGGTGCTGCTGATAAAAAGCATCTACTTCAGTGACTTTTTCAAGTTCGGCTGTATTTAAGTAATTGGATTTTTTCAACTGCTTTGCCAATTTGGTTAGTTTGGCATCAAGCTGTGCTAAATCGGCTTTGGCAAAGTCTTCTTGCTGTATGTGCTGCCAAAGTTGTGCAAGCTGGCGGTAGTACACCGCATGCAAATCACGATAAATCGGCACAAGTTTTAACTGAATATAACTCTGAATCTCACTTTTGGCATTTTGCCAAAGATCTAAATCCAGCTTTTGCTGTTCGATTTGCTCAATCAGTTTATTCAGCTTTTTATGCTGTGGGGATAAAGCTTCAACTCTCGGGAGTAAACTGACTTTTAACTCAAAAGACATAAGCAAATTTAACGCAAAAAGAAAATTATAGCCGATCTAAGCACTAAACTTATGAGCATGTTGTATAAATCAACAATGGACTTTTATCCATTAACGCTCAAACCGTTGTAAATATTGACTCAACTCTTCTCGAACAACCACCTCATGCCCTGCCAGTTCACTTAAAAATTCGCGGAGTTTTTCAGCTCGGGTGCTGTGTTCGTCATGCGGTAAAAGTGAATGTGTGGTGATTGCCCCCGAATTGATCATCGGGTTTTTCGGGGTATTGCTTTGTGGATCGAGCGCAATTTGATTAAACGCCTCTCCCGATGGCTCGACACCGACCTTTTGTAAAACGCTATCCAAGCCAAGATGACGAATCGCTAAGGCATAAGCAAAGGGTTTAGACATCGACTGTATGGTGAACTCGACTTCGTCATCACCTGTGGAATAAATCGTGCCATCTACGGTAGACAGTGCCAAAGCCAGTCTATTCGGATTGGCATGGGCTAACTCAGGAATATAATCTGCTAAATCTCCGTGCTGATTGGCATCGCAGGCATTAAAGACATGCTGTAAATAATCTGGAACAGGCGTTTTCATAAGGTCTATTTTTTGTTGTGTGCTTTTTTATTTATAACAAATTGAGCTGCATCTGTATAAGTCCTTATGGTGAAGACGCATTCTGAGCTAAAACTTGTATGTGCTGTAGGTTTAAATGGTGCATCATTTCTCGAATAAAAACGAAATAACTGAGTTGAATGATTGCCTGCTCACCAAATAGATTTTGATAATATTCGGTATGTTCAATCATTTCATTAAAGCCATGTTCTAGGCTTTGTCGGTCAATGTGGGTCGCATGTTCAAAAAAGCTCTGCGCCAATAGATGCAGCATCGCATCATTCGACTGAGCATAGCGCTGCGTCTGATAATCGAGCTGTAATCGTTCTAAAATTTCTTCAATTTCATAGATCAAATATTCAATCGCTAAAGCATCGAAGCGCTGATGTCGGACACATTTTTGCACCAAAGCGACTAAGCCATGATCAAAATGAATATTCTGTTGCTCGGTCTGAAAGTCGAGCTGCGCTAATCCGAGCTGAAATTGTAATTGCTGCATAACTATCGTTTAAATTATTTAATCTTCTGCCAATTTTAACTCACGAAAGCTGCGTACTTGGTTACGACCTTGTTGCTTTGCCATGTACAGCGCTTGATCGGCCATACGCGTGACCACAGCAGACAGTGTCCCCTCAATCGCCGTTGCCACACCGAAACTTGCACTAATCTTCAACATTTGATGGTTGGCTATCATAGTTTCAGCTTCAGAAATGGCCAATCGACAGCGTTCAGCGACCTCTATCGCCTGCTCTAAACTCTGATTTTTTAGAATTAAAATGAATTCTTCACCGCCATAACGCCCAACCACATCTTGTACACGAGTATTGTCATTTTAAATTTGAGCAACACGTTGTAAAACGGCATCTCCTGCATCATGTCCATATTGGTCATTGATCAATTTAAAATGGTCGAGATCAAGCAAAACCACTGCAAATTCAGGCTGTGTCTGTTTGCTGAGTGTATCAAGTTCATGACTAACATAACGTCGGTTAAACACATTGGTCAGCCCATCGACACGGCTGAGGACTTCCATCTTTTGTTCACGGTGTCGCCACTGTAAAAGCAAAATCTGAAAAAACACTGCACTGACGATCAATATGGGTAAATACAACTCCGCCATACTCATCAGCCAAAAGGCATTGTCGTAAAACTCACTCTGTTTTAAAGCTGGGCTGAAAATCGGTGCATATTCTAGATGGTCAATCGAAGTTTGATAGCAAATGTAGCCAATAAACAGTGTGATCGGAAATGTAATACTGAGCATAATTGCAGGACGATAAAAAACCAAACCGACCATCAGCAGATTGACCGTCCCCGCCATAGTGGCAGGACTATAGATCCCGATCATATAGCCACCATAGATCATGCCGATCCCAAACAGGACGGGCGCAAAATAGCTAAAAAACAGTCTAAAATTTAAATATTTTTTGAAATAAAGACTGAGTACTGCCAATACGCCATAACTGAGTAGGACTATACAAGCGACGATGATCCTGAACTTGAGTTCACTCGGATTAAACCAAATCCGATTGGTCGAATAATAAAAATTCATGATGCACCACTTCAACACGCTAACTTGACTCAGCATGCCAAAGATGAGAAGTAAACGCCCTTTATCGTAGTCAGACCAATTGATGATGAGATAGTCTGACTCAAACAAAAGATGCTTCAATTTACGCCATTGTACGCCCCATTTCGTACAGACAGCATTGCCCCAATTTTTCCCCATTAATCTTCTTTTTTATTTTATTATTTCGCTAGTTATACAAGGTTTTAACTTCAAAAAGAAAGCCTATTTTCACAGTTAAAAGTGCAACCTTTGAAGCCTTTAAACTTCACTTACACCACTATTCAAATTACTTTTCCGCTATTTTTTTAGCTCAATTGGTCACTTTTATCTTTTTGGAATAGCACGGTTTTTATTCTAAACGCTCGGTGAATAAGATCCCGTTCAGATGATCGACCTCATGTTGTACGATCCGTGAAGGAAAGCCATTCAGGGTTTTCTCTTTGAATTCACCTTGAAGGGTCAAATATCGCACGTGAATTTGCTCGGCTCTCGGGACTTGTCCTCGTGCATTCGGCACACTTAAGCAGCCTTCTTCACCCAAAACTGTGGTCGTAGATCGAGATGTAATCACTGGATTGACCATCACGATCGCCTCCATTTCAGGCGCATCGGGATAGCGTAAATTTGCACGTGAAGCCACGATAATCACCCGCTTAGAAACATAAATTTGCGGCGCCGCAATGCCTACGCCTTGACGCTCAAGCATGGTGGCATGCAGTGTTTCGCTCAATGCAATTAACCATGCAGAACCTATTTCAGACGCTTGCACCTCTGCGGCAGTTAGCGTCAAAATTGCTTCACCACGCTGTGCAACAGCAGCAACATTACTCATGTTTTTATCCTTTTTAAGTCTAGCGGGCTTAAATTATTTAACTGATGTTACGCACGTAAAAGTAATTTCACAATTTTTAAATGATATTTAAGTCTATTCGACGGGGTCTTACATCTAGGATTTAAATAAAGGGATTAGCCTTCGGCTGGAGGTACTCTTACGAAACAATGTTTCTCATTAGGCAAAATGAGAAGCAAAGCTTCGCAAGGAAACCATCTTGCGGTGCAATGCACCTCACCGACAAAACTCGTTCACTAGTATCAAATTGTTCAAAGTATCGCAAAAACTTTTTTGATTAGAAGGAGTCCTGTCTCAAACACTTACGGATGACCTTAGCGCGTATCGTTCATTTATTTAAATCAAATAACGCTTCTGATGTTACTGCGTAATATCAGTTATTTAAAAAAAACAACCATGCAATATGCATTATTATCGGTTCTGAGTATAAAACAACGGCATGCTATGGCTTTGAATCTTTTATGGTTTATATAGAGCACAAAGTAAAATAGCAGATCACACCGCCCTATACTATTGATATTTATCATTTATATTCCAAGATTTAACGCCATCCATCACCAATCATTCTTTAAGTTAATGCGACTTTATCTATATTATTTTGTTCTTAATTCACGATATTTTCATAACTATAAGTTTTTAATAAGGCAACAAAGTTTGATTATTCAATAAAAATTTGAATCACTAAAATCCTCAAATGCTATTTGCTGCTGGAAAATATTTGCATGGAAGCTCAGCCACGCCTGACTCGTCAAGATAAACGTACCCTCGGACTGTCATCCCTCGGTGGCGCACTCGAGTTTTATGACTTTGTCATTTATGTGTTTTACGCCAAAATTATTTCGGAACTGTTTTTCCCCACTGGACTCAGTCCATTTTGGGCGATGCTGAATACTTACGGTATTTTTGCAGCCGGATATTTTTTCCGCCCGTTGGGTGGTGTGGTGATGGCGCATTTTGGCGATTTGATTGGTCGTAAGCGTTTATTTAGTTTGTCTATTTTACTCATGGCTCTACCTACACTGATGATCGGTGTGATGCCGACTTTTGAAAGTATTGGTTATGCAGCACCACTTTTGCTCCTACTGATGCGTGTGATTCAAGGCATCGCGATTGGTGGTGAAATCCCTGCGGCATGGACTTTTGTTTCAGAGCATGTGCCAGAGCAAAAAATTGGGATCGCCAACGGCCTACTCACTGCCGGCTTATCTTTGGGTATCCTATTGGGCGCACTGATGTCTTTGTTTATTTCATTACAATTTACAGAGTCAGAAATCCATGACTGGGCATGGCGGATTCCATTTATTCTAGGCGGGATCTTTGGTTTTGTTGCGCTCTATCTCCGCAGTTATTTAAAAGAAACGCCTGTATTTAAAGCCATGCAAGAAAAGAAACAATTGGCTAAAGAGCTTCCAGTAAAACAAGTGCTGCAACAACACAAAACAGGCGTTGTGATTGGTATGCTGTTTACATGGTTCTTAACCGGCTGTGTTGTTGTGCTGATTTTAGCGATGCCAAATTTACTCACAGGCGCCTTTGGTTTTGAGCGTGCCGATGCCTTTAAAATGCAAAGTGCCGCTATTGTGATGCAAATGGTCGGTTGTATCTTGGCAGGTCTTTTGGCAGATCGCTTCGGTGCGGGCAAAGTGATATTGTTCGGCTCCCTCCTTGTCGCGCTAATCGCGGGTGTGTTCTATAACAGCTTGGGCCATGTGGCGGCATCGACCGTGTTTGCGCTCTATATGCTGCTCGGCTTGGCATCAGGCACGGTTGGTATGGTGTCTTATAGTATGGTGAAAATGTTCCCTGCACAGATTCGTTTCTCGGGCATTTCATTTTCATACAATTTGGCCTATGCCATCGCTGGTGGTATCACCTTGCCATTGGTTCAATGGTTGAGTTTATACAGTAACATTGGCGCCATGTATTATATTTGGACCGTCTGTTTGGTGACCTTCTTTACTGCGATGCTCTATCGTCAACGTTTTGAAAAAACATCTCACTAAAAAAAAGCGGTCAATGACCGCTTTTTTTAACTCGCTTTCAAATCAATTCAGGCTTTTAAATTTTTACGCAATTCATCTTCTACAATTTCAATCTCAAGCTGACTAAAACGACGAATTTCACCTTCTGCATGTTTTTCTAGTAATCCACCTATCAATGGAACTTTGACTTTCACCGTCCAGTCCAAATTAAAACTGACTTGTGTCGCATCGCCACTGACACTTCGTTTGCAACTGGCTTCGAGCGGTAGGTTTGGATCCAGTTTGACATCTGACGTTAACGCCGCCAAATTACTAATATCTGTACGTTTTAAGCGAAACGCATCTTTTAAAAATTTCTTGGCAATATCTGGAATATTTACATCAAGGTTATACGCACGTTTTAAGGTATACATATCGCCTGTTTTCTTTGATTCTAAAATTTCTAGATTTTCACCCGGTATGCGTTTGCACACCGCTTCATGCAAGCTAATATCTGCGGCTAGTCGTTTAAAATCTTCAATTGAAACGCCATGAATAGTGGCATTGACGGTAAATTGATGTGCCATTCTCGTAATCCTTCAGGTCAATATTGGTTTTATTGTTTTATTTCGCCCAGTCTACAGTTGCTAAAACTGTGCTTTTAATTAAATCGAAAAGCGTTATGGCTGTCATTGACCTGAAACCAAGCTGAAAAAACAGAATTGCCATACTGCAACTCATTGGACTCTGCCTTAAAGGACTTTTTAATAGATTTGCCCATGCTGATCTTTAAACTCGAGCTGAAATTCCCAGCCCGCATCGATTTTTAAATACATCCCTGCATAGGACAACTTTGCGTACCAATGACCGAAGTCGAGGCTTACAATATCAAAGCTGGCTTGTTCAGGAAGCTGTTGCATTGGTTTTGCACTTATCAAAGCGCTTGGTTCAAAAGACGTGCAGTGCGAGCCATAATCATGAAAAAGTTCGAAACATAGCTGATTAAAAATTTTAAATGTTGAATCTTTTGGGTCAAGTTGCGTCATTGCTTTAATAACGTTCCATATCTTTTCATTTCTTCTTACGCTTATTTTTTTCTTTTTTAAAACGAATCTTTAAAGAGCTGATTTTAAAAATTTTATTAATTTAAAAGCATGCTATGCACCACACCATCCCGATCACGGTGTACCAATTTGATTACTTGTGAATAATCAATCAAGATACTTTGGTGTTTGTAACTGATTTGGATGCCGTATTCATCTGCACCATCATCCAAACCGCTGATGCTACATTGCGTGCCTTGTGGAAATGCATTGAGCCATTCAGCGTTATACACATCTGCTATTTGTTCAAACTGAAAAAAGCTCGCTTTTTGCTGCAATAGAAACCCAGCTTGTCGATCAAAACGCAGTTGCTGCTCAAGTTGAAAGTCGATAATCATGACTCTGCACGCTCTTTACTTATTCATCGGGTTCGGAATCGGCTATTAAAAGTAGCTTTGCCATCACCCAATGATCCTTATAAAGCTTTCATCGCCTGTTGCTGCTGTTTATTTTTGACTTGTGTCCATTGCCACCAACCAAATGCCGCCAAGCCCACAAAACCAGCATACAACGCCGCAGTGAGATACAGGTCTTTGTATATAAACATACCCACATAGATAATATCGACAAATACCCAAAGCACCCAAGTAGCAATATGTTTCCGGCTGGTCCAATACGTTGCGAGTAAGCTAAACGCGGCCAATTGTGCATCCAAAATCGGTACGGCTGCATCGGTAAAATAGTGCAAACTTAAACCAAAAATCAAACCGCCCACCGCTGCTAAGAGCATTTGAAAGATCACGAGTTTGGTCGCAATCGGTTCAATACGGATGTCATGATCTTGTTGTTTGCCCTTCAACCAGTGATAAAAACCGTAGAAGTTCACCACCACAAAGAAAAACTGCAAAATGGTTTCGCCATAAAGTTTGTAGGTATAAAACAAGTAGGCATACAGCAAAAAAGCTGCAAAGTTAAACCACCAACACCACATATTTCGCTTAATGGTTAAACTCACCCCGATTAAGCTAATAATAACTGCAAATATTTCTAAGTTCGACATGGTTGATTGGGCCTTAAAAAAGCTGCAGCTATTATGGAAAAAATCAGCCCAAAGGCAAGCTATATCACACACTATTTCATATCAACTCTGTAAATTTTAAATCAAACCACTCATCCACCAGACGATGATTTTGATGTTTTGAACGCATCAGTTTTGACAGTTTTCTAACAATCGTTTAAAAACTTAGCTATGCATAAAGAATAATCAGAAGGAATCATCCAAATGTCAGAACAACAAGGTCGTGTAAGTCGAGAAATTCGTGGTCATCTTTATTTAATCGGTTTGGACCGTGCAGATAAACGAAATGCGTTTGACAGTCATTTAATTCATGACCTTTCACTGGCACTCACTGAATATGAAGATGATCCAAATTTACGCTGTGCAGTGATTTTTGCACATGGTGATCATTTTACTGCAGGTCTAGATCTGGTCGAACTACAACCAAAACTTGGCAGTGGACTGTTTAATTTTCCTGATCAGCAAATTAATCCGTGGGGAACCAACTCACGACAACGAAAAAAACCAGTTGTGGTCGCGGTACAAGGGTTCTGTTTTACAGCGGGTATTGAACTCATGCTGAATGCCGATATCGTGATCGCACAGCGTCACACGGAGTTTGCTCAAATGGAAGTGCAACGTGGCATTCTTCCCTTTGGTGGCGCAACAGTTCGCTTTGTGCAAGCAGCGGGTTGGAATAAAGCCATGCGCTATTTACTCACAGGTGAACGTTTCAATGCGCAAACGGCATATGACATGAACTTGGTGACTGAAATCACCGACCAAGCGCCCTTATCTCGTGCAATAGAACTTGCAGAACAAATTGCACAGGCTGCACCACTGGCGGTTCAGGCAACACTCGCTGCAGCACAGCAAGGGGTGCATTTGGGAGCCGATGCTGCCTTTGCTCAATTAGATCAGCATTTACAAGCACTACTAAAAACACAAGATGTACAAGAAGGTGTGATGGCCATGCTACAACGTCGCGCAGCCAATTTTCAGGGCAAATAACCCTTTATTTAAACTGAGTAAACCCTTTCCGTCCTGCCTATTCAGAGAAAAATTATGCCAACGGATTTAGAACAAACAACGCAAGAAATACACAGTACACCCGTGAGTTTCCCAGCAACCGATGGTTATACGCTTTCAGGCGTTGAATATCGGCCTAATTCTGCTGCTAAAGCCAATATTATTATTTCAAGTGCTACAGGTGTACCTCAACAATTTTACCGTCGTTTTGCCGAGTATGCCGCAGGACTCGGTTATCAAGTACTGACTTTTGATTATCGTGGTATAGGACGTTCTGCACCGTCAAAACTTAAAGGCTTTAAGATGTCCTACCTCGACTGGGGACGTTATGACCTTTCTGGTGCCATAGCTTATATGCAACAACACGGTCAGGAAACTTTTCTAGTGGGACACTCCTATGGCGGTCAAGCACTAGGCCTCACCTCAAATCATGATCAGATACGTGCCATGTATTGTTTTGGCACTGGCGCAGGTTGGCATGGCTATATGCCCTTTAAAGAAAAAATGAAGGTTCATGTGATGTGGAATATCGTTTTTCCGCCGATGGTTGCCGTCAAAGGGTATTTGCCTTGGAGCAAACTCAATATGGGCGCTGACCTTCCTGTCGATGTCTATAAGCAATGGCGTCGTTGGTGTAAAAACCCAACCTATTTCTTTGCCGACCCTGAGCTGAGTGAGCTATCTCAACAATATGCTGCAGTTCAAACGCCGATTTATGCGGTCGCTGCGCTCGATGATGACTGGGCATTACCCAATTCACGACATGCTTTTATGCAACATTATGCGCAAGCATCAATGCACTATATCAATATTGAAGCGCAAGATTATGGTCTAAAACATATTGGTCATATGGGATATTTCCGCAAAGGTGCTGAACCCTTATGGCAGGAAGTCATTGGAAGGTTTGACGAACTATTAGTCGGTTAAACCAATTTACTTTATACACATCATAGTGATTTATTTGGATAGAGAGATACATGCGTCCACGGAAAAACACCTCAGAACATCTATTACTACAGTCAGCACACGCCTTTAAACGCTATGGCTATATGGGCTGCAGCATGGGGAAATTGGCTGAAGCCTGTGGACTTTCAAAAGCTGCGTTTTATTATGACTATCCGAATAAAGACGCTTTGCTGATGGAAATTTTAAACCTGACGCATGTAAAGTTACAGCACAGTATTTTTCAGCAATTACAGCAATCCACTGCATCACCTCAACAGGCTTTCTCGCACATCCATCAACAGGCCATCCAGTTTTTTAGCCAAGGTGGATTAGGCTGTTTGGTCGGGATCTTAAGTATGGAGCGGCAACATTTACCTGCCGAGATTTTTGCAAAATTACAGTCCATCTTTCAGGAGTGGCAACTCGCCTTTGAAGTGTTTTTTAAGCGATGCATGACCATCGAACACGCCGCTCAACTTGCCAAAGTCAGCTTGGCGGATTATGAAGGCGCTATTTTAATGGCCCGAATAACCGATGATTTGAGTTATCTCGATTTAGTCCAAGATCGCATTTTGCTTCAACTTGCGGAGTCTTGATAGCGATATTCAATTTTATGTTCTTCGCCAAAACGGTCGACATGTGTATAAAACTCACCGTATCGGCCTAAATAATACTCGAGTGATTGATTGTAAAAATTCCAATAAATCGACCATTCATTCAAATCTAATTGGCGAATTTGAGTTTTACAATTCACTGGCATGCGACGTAAAAAGACTTCTTGTAACTGCTCGGCTGCCTGTAGCGAATCTAATTTGTATTGTTGTTGAAAGAAAATTTCCGCAATATCATCAAAAAGTTGCTGTTCATATTCATCAACTTCAATGACCTGATCGACTTGGCGTATAGCATCATCATTCGATGCTAAAGAGATACTGTTCGATTTTTCTGGTGCTTGGTAGCGCGTATATTTTTGACGATATTTTTCTGTTTTTAGGATTTTTTTGACCACAATGCCCGCTGCAGACAACGCGATCAGAATACATATCACAATGAGAAAATTAACCATAATAACAACCTACTGCCGATGACGCGCATGCACATCTTGAATCATCGAATATTTTTATGGACTAATATAACGCACAATAACGTTTAAAATTCATACAAAATTATTTTAAAGCTGAAATTTGGCCTATTTTCTTTGCTAATTTATTTCAAACTATTACACCTGCTGAAATTATTAAGTGTGTATACTTTTCTAAAAGATCTATTATTACTTTAAAAACAGTATAGTTAGATGCATTTATGTGGTTATTTATCCATATTTAATGATTAATTTATAAATATACATTTGTAAATTTTGCAACAATTTTGAAATAAAAACCCAACCCAACGGCGCAATGGCAGCAAAAAAACATAAAACGCAACAATAAGCCTCTTTAAGCACAGGGCGATATCTTCTGAAATGGCAGGCTGTTGGAGTTTTTTTATAAAAAGAAAAAATTATGATACGTGAAGCACAAATCCAGGACATACCCGAAATTATTAACGTGATTCACAACAGCATTCGTTCATGTATCCAGGACCATCAACGTAATGAAAGTGTGATTCAAACTTGGCTTGAGGAGGCAAATCAATCAAATATCTTAATGTGGATGCTTTACAACGATAGTTGGGTCTACGTCAGTGACAATCGAGTGGTCGGCTTTATTTTAGTCAGTGATCAGGGACAAATTTTACTGAACTATATTTGCCCTGAACGTCAGTACCAAGGCATTGGTAAGGCGTTATTATTAAACATGATGCACTGCGTCCGGAAAAAGAATATTACCGAGATCAGTCTAGAAAGTACCCATACGGCACTCGCCTTTTACCAAAAATATGGCTTTGTCGCACATCAGGATTTTGAGCCTGCTGATGTACCTCTTAAATTAGTCAAACAACTCTGCTAGTAGAGAGATAAAGTTCGTAGAGGGATAGATTTTCAAATAAGATGATTGTATAGATGAATTTAAAGATAAATGAATCTAAATAAGGATTGGCAAAGAATACTAGCGATACCTCCACAAAGTTTTAAACCGTTTACGACTAGGTATCAAGGCTTAAGTTGATCGCGTCCTGCCTGTTTGGCCATATATAAATAATAGTCTGCATGTTTCATTAAAGCTTCGATACTTTCGAAGTCATTTTGCTTATCCATCCATGCCATGCCCAAACTCAGTGTGACGTAATTTTTTTCATCACCCCGATTAACATGTTCAAGTTGTTCATTACGCATGGCTTCGAGTACCAATTGTAATTGCTCTTGGGCAATCGCATACGGAACATCATGCATCAATATGGCAAACTCCTCTCCACCGTAGCGAGCCACATAGGCTGAACTTGGCAGGGTATTTTGCATGGTTTTCACGATCTGCTGTAACACCTCATCGCCTTTGAGATGTCCATAGTGGTCATTATAATTTTTAAAATAATCGACATCTAACATGGCAAAGACCAGTGTTCGATGGCTATGAAAACGGACCTCCGAATATAAGCGTTGAATTTCAGCATTCAGTGCACGGCGGTTGAATGCCCCCGTTAAGGCATCAATACGAATTTGTAGCTCTAATTTTTTATTCAGCTCATGGAGCTGTAAGGTGCGCTCTTTGACTTTCTGATCGAGTGAACTGTTTAGCTCAAGCAAACTATTATTCAACTGTTCCGTATGCATCGACTGCTGTGCATAATGGTGCGATTGCTGAAACATGATCAACAAGGCATACAAACTGGTTGAAATGAACGATAAATTGACTGAATCAATCAAATTCATCATCAGCAAAAAGTCGTTTAAAAAGGTAATGCACAGGAAAATAACCGCGATTAAATTTAATTTTGAATACGGTTCTTTCTTTTTCAGTGTTAGGTAAAAAC
Source organism: Acinetobacter sp. YH01024 (assembly GCF_013420195.1). Taxonomy (NCBI): domain Bacteria; kingdom Pseudomonadati; phylum Pseudomonadota; class Gammaproteobacteria; order Moraxellales; family Moraxellaceae; genus Acinetobacter; species Acinetobacter sp. YH01024. The sequence continues at coordinate 143,373 of NZ_VOYQ01000004.1, read as the reverse complement.
CATAAGCAAAATTACTTAGAACAACGATCACATAGGCAAAACTGTAAGTTGCCAAAGGTTGAAAAATTTCAGGCGTCGAAACAAAAGTCACTGAAATATTCAACGACAACAGCAAAATCGCGATCTGATAATTTAAGGTAAATAAATAGCGACGACTGAGCAAGTGGATATAACTTAAAAAGAAAATCGATGCCAAATAGGTAAATAAGTATTCTAATCGCGTGCCCCACAACCAATTGATATCGGTAAAAGTGGTATAGGCATAAGGTGCTGAAAATAAATTATGGAGTGCTAAAAAGACAATAAATAAGCCAAACACCAAGTTACTTCGGCTATTGCGACCGCGTAAACCTCGGAAAACAGAAAATAGGATCGTAAATAGTCCCACACCCAAGACGGCGCCCGACACCATCCCAATACTCATCATTTGTTGTTGGAATTGGCGGTTTACTGTCTTGGCGATACCAATGCGCATCGGGTTTTCAAACCCGCCATGCATACTGTTAAAACTTGAAGCCTGAATGGTTAAAGTGAAATATTCATCTTGTGCCACAAAATAGGCAATTCGTGGAGCATTTTCCGTTTTTTGTTCTGCTTCAGTTTGTCCCACTTCACCCAAACGGACGATCACATCACCATTTAAAAATACCCGATACGCACCGTACTGATTTGGAATCAATATTGCGATACGACGGCCAATAAATTGTTTGGGGATTTGGAAATGTCCAGTAAATGTCCCAAAGCCTTTACTATCCCCTGTGATGTCTTTAAATGATGTAGGCAGATAGACCGTTTGACCGACCAGAACTGAACTTGGAGAAGTTAAAAATTGATTTGGATAAAACAACCATTTGCCTTGCAATAGGCTACTGGTATCTTCTGTGAAGTAGATTTGGTTAACTTCGTTTTGATGCTTTAAATAAAATGATTTAGGCGCAGTTTCATACTGTGCTTGAACAGTCGATACAGTAAATGCCAGTGTAAAAATAATAAAGGTAAAAACCCAGAACAATCTGGTACAAGGCAACTGTAAATACAATGGCTTTGATTCCTGCGTTTATACTCGAGTAATTATTCTAATCTACGGTAAAAGACAAAAATAACAACATCTATTTTATCCAATTGATCAATAACGTCCATGTCATTGATCTAAAACTATTGATCTATTAATCGCGAGTTTTTACGTCATACAATTCAATCTCAAAAATAAGATTTGAATTGGCAGGAATTACATTACCCATTTTACGCTCACCATAAGCCAAATGTGATGGCACGATTAACTTACGTTTACCACCGACTTTCATCCCCATGATGCCCTGATCCCAACCTTTAATCACACGGCCAGTACCAATCACCGTTTCAAAATAATTACCACGATCCAATGATGAATCAAATTTAGTACCATCTTCTAACCAACCAGTATAGTGAGTTGTAATCAAAGCACCTTTAACCGCCTCTTTACCTTCGCCTACCACTAAGTCAATAATTTCTAATTCTTTGCTCATGCTCTCAACCTCAAATGCCGCAATCAAAATAAAACCCTATTATAAACAGGATTACTTTGGATGCCGTAGTAAATACGCTGTTAAAAATTGAGCTCCAGAATATCCTGATCATTCATTAGATCTTGAGTTAATTTTCTATGGTTTGTCGCAGAGCCAATTAAGATCCAACGCCCACTGATTTTATGTTCAGTTTTATGTCGCACACTACGAACCACTTGCATTTGATAGGTTTTAAACAGCTCTTCATAGTCATCCAGCGTTTGTTGTCGAAAGTGACAAACGATACGATAACTCCGTGCTTGGTTTTTCGCTTCAATCCACGCTTGAATATAAATCAAAACAATTAAAACGATCAGCACAATCACCGTACCAATCAAGCTCAGCATGACATAGCCCGCTCCCGCAGCCATGCCTAAGGCAGCGGTCATCCAAATGGTAGTTGCTGTGGTAATGCCTGAAATTCGATTTTCATCTTTAAAAATTACCCCCGCACCCAAAAAGCCGAGGCCAGTCAAAATATTGGCCGCAATTCGATCATGACTATCAACGCCGATACGTAACGATAAGATAGTAAATAAACATGAACTTAAACTGACCATAATCATGGTGCGCAGACCTGCCGACTTACTTCGGTACTCACGTTCCGCACCAATGACAGCGCCAATCATAAGCGCCACAAATAACAAATAAAAATCAGGGTACATCGGCTGCTCCCCATCTTTAAAATTTTCTCATTGTTTGTAGATATACCGAATTTTATAGTCAGGATGCAAGCCTGAACTCACATCCATCGTGATGAGTTAAATCACATCAAATGCTTATTGCAATTGTGTCCATTCAATCACCGCTTGAGCTTTATCACCAATCAAAGTCCATTCGCCATCCATCACATTTAATTGTAAAGACATGGTTCGTTCGCATAACTCTTGAATGGCAGCTGTACTCGCTTCAGATAATTGCCAAATTTCAACATTCTTCAGGGTTTTCAGTTTGCTGTTGCGTTTATACCATTCGTCTACTGAAGAACCATAGGTAATCACAGCAACGTGTGGGCAACGTGCACTGGCTTTTTTGACTTTGTCTTCGTCAGGACAACCGACTTCAATCCATTTCACCAATTGACCTGTTAAATCTTTTTCCCACAACGCAGGTTCATCTGTTTCGAAAAGATCTTTGGTAAATTCTAATGCTTCATCTGCATAGCGTGCATATGCCAAGACACGTACCATCAAACGTTCAATCGTTTCAGAAGGATGCAAAGCCATCGTCAATTGATAATCACCATATTGGTGTACATCCATATTGGCAATGTTCAAATCTGCTTTATAAATTGTAGCTTTTAGCGCCATGTGAAAGTCCTCAAATTTGGCGCCTAGCATATAAGATTTAGCAAGCTTTTGCTGCGCTGATTTACTTATTTCTCCGCTTTCTCGGCATCAATCCGGCACTGCATTAAGCGATCTTCAAATTCGAGCCATTCACGTTCAGTCTGGTAAATAATTTCGACACGATTATCGATACTTTCCTCGCTTGACTGATAATTAAACTGATCGGGATTAAAGTTAAAGGTTTTCCATCCTTGGTCTGTCTGAAAAATACCTTTGATTCTTAGCCAATCTTGCTGTTCACAGAGTAAGTCCAACAGCTCAAAAAAGTCGAAAATCCATCGTTTTGGGAGTTTCCAACCTGCGACACTATAGCCCTGAGCGGATTCAACATAATGATAAGGCAACTGTTTAATTTCTGTGGGTACATCGACCAACGTTTGCTTTTGCATCGCCAATAAAGGCTGAATTTTACGCGGACTTCCCACATAGGCGAGATCAATATTTGCCAGTTTTAAATCACCTTTTACAACATTGATCCATTGCTGCTGATACGGTAAATATGCTTGTTTGAGTCGTTCCAAACCAGCTTGATCGGCATCACTCATACAATCGACATGAGACACCACAACGATTTGTGCCACTTTGAGTTGATCGGCATACAGGTTTTGTGACGTCCAATCTTGATCATGTAAGCGTGAGCCATCGACCACGGTCACCAATGCTCGCATGGCTAAATGCGGATGCCAATGTGGCTCGGTCAATTGCTCCAAAAGTTGTCCCGGATGCCCTAAACCTGTCGGCTCAATAAACAGTCGGTCGGGTTTCACCTCTGACAATAATCGTGACAACGCAATTTGCATCGGCAGTTGACTGCTACAACATAGACAACCACCCAATAATTCCTTGACCGCAAAGCCCTGATCTTGCGGCAACATCTGTTGATCGACCCCGATTTGTCCAAACTCGTTCATCAGTACGGCCCAAGTTTCGCCCGCTGGCTTTTGCTTCAATAACTGCTGTAAAACTGTGGTTTTACCCGCACCTAAAAAGCCAGAAATAATATGAACAGGAATCGCACCGTGGGTAGAAACTAATTTCAAAAGTGAGTCACTCAAATAAATAGCCAATGATTGATGGCCTTTACCATAATGATTTCAAAAAAATGCTGCAAGCCTAGTCTTCATTTCTCCGTCTTCATTTTCCTAAAGCATAGATTAGCCTAGTATCCGAGGCATTGAATGATGATCTGGCTGTTAAACAGCCTATTTATTCCATTTGCATGAATGCATGACATATCTGGTCACATTTTATTGGCAAAGTTAACTCTTATATTTAAAAAAATAGCCATATCGAAAAGAATCCTTACATTTGGATTTTAGTGAAAATTCTGGATTCAGCTTAATTACGACTTCGATGTAATCATCATGTAAACAATGAATGAATCATGAAGTCGATTTGGTCATTTTTTCTTGCAAAGTTAAATGAAGATTCCGATATTTTTTTACATTTAAAACACAGGATGGACGGTTATGTATTCATCCAGTTAACCAGTCTGTTTCACTTTGTTGCTCGCATTGATCACTCGGTTTTCTCAATTTAGCATGAGTTCTCTCCTGATGGACGTGATGATCTTTTCAGGACTTACTAAAATATATAAGGATGCTCAAAATGAAATTAACTCAAATTTTACTTGCTTCTACTCTAGCTGCTGCAGCTGCAACAAGTTTTGCTGCGAGCAAAGATAAACAAGAAGCGCCTGAACAAGAAAAAGTAGTGGTTAGCACTCAAGAACAGCCAGCGACTGAAACAACTGCTGCTGAAGGTACTGCTGCTCAACCTGCTTCAGAAGCAAATGCTGAAGGTTCTGCACCAGCTCAACCTGCTCAGTAATAGACGAATAGCGTACTCCACACGCTAAATTCATTTAGTCTGCTGCTCAACATTTATCCCTCACTAATAAAATGTTGTGCTAAATGAATTAAAGTCGCCGTATCATTGAAAAATGGTTCGGCTTTTTTATGCTCAAAGCCACTGATTGATAGATTTTAATGATCGATAAATCATTCAAAATGATTGATGATTTTCATATAAATAAATATATATCATTTACTTAAAATAAAACCCTGCAAAAAACACGACAATTCGATTCATCGTTTCGACTTATGCCTAGCTTGTTGAAAGCCTCGCTTTAGAACTTAATAGTGGCATATGTGAAGTGATTGGATGTTTACGCATGAGCAATAAAGCAAATTACACAACGGAAGTTGCCATTCTGGGCGCAGGTCCTGTCGGCTTAACCATTGCAAACTACTTAAGTAAGCAAGGTGTCAAAGTCACTGTGATTGAACAACTGGACAGCCTGATTGACTACCCACGTGCGATTGGTATTGATGATGAATCATTACGTACCATCCAATCATTAGGTTTAGTGGATCAAGTATTACCACATACAACACCGAACCACGCGATGCGTTTCTTAACCCCTAAAGGTCGTTGTTTCGCTGACATTCAACCGCTCACTCGTGAATTTGGTTTCTCACGTCGTAATGCCTTTATTCAACCGCAAGTCGATAATGTACTACTACAAGGTTTAAAACAGTACGAAACCACAAATGTTTTATTCTCTCGTCAATTGTCTGATTTTAGCCAAGATGCCAATGGTGTAACGCTCAATATTCAAAATAAAGACGGTGAAGCTGAAATAATTCAAGCGCAGTATTTGATTGCTTGTGATGGTGGTAACTCAGTGGTACGTCGTACCCTCAACATCGGGTTCGATGGTAAAACTGCACCGAACCAATGGATCGTGATCGACATCAATAATGACCCACTTGCAACGCCACACATTTACCTATGCTGTGACCCTGTGCGTCCTTATGTATCTGCTGCGCTTCCACACGGTATTCGTCGTTTCGAATTTATGGTGATGCCTGGTGAAACTCAAGAAGAATTAAGCAAACCTGAAAACATTGCCAAACTATTGTCGAAAGTGCTTCCAACGACTGATGGTATTGAAGTGATTCGTCAGCGTGTTTATACCCACAATGCGCGTATTGCAGATAAATTCCGTGTAGACCGTATTTTACTTGCAGGCGATGCTGCGCACATCATGCCAGTATGGCAAGGTCAAGGGTATAACAGTGGTATGCGTGATGCATTCAACCTTGCGTGGAAAGTTGCAATGGTTGTACAAGGTAAAGCTGGCCCTGCGCTTTTAGATACGTACCAAGTTGAACGTAAAGATCATGCAAAAGCGATGATTGATCTTTCTGTAATGGCGGGTCATGTCCTTGCTCCACCGAAAAAATGGCAAGGTTTCGTCCGTGATGGTATTGCCTATGCACTCAATTACATCAAACCGATCAAGCAATATCTATTGGAAATGCGCTTCAAACCAATGCCGAAGTACAACGACGGTGCATTGATCAATAACGGTGTTAAAGACTCACCTGTAGGTAAAATGTTCATTCAGCCACATGTTCAACTTGAATCTGGTGAAAAAGTCCTACTTGATGAAGTCATCGGTAACGACTTTGCAATCATTGCTTGGGGCGTCGATCCGAAATGGGGTCTGTCAGATGCGACCATGAAAAAATGGCAAAAATTGGGCGTTAAATTTATCCAAGTATTGCCTGCTGTTCAGCTTAGCAATGAAAATCGCACCAAGTACGACAATGTGATTACGATTGGTGATATTGGTACCGATATTCGTGGTTGGTTTGGTAAAACCACTGAATCTGTTACGATTCTTCGCCCAGACCGTTTTGTTGCAGCGATTGCAATTCCACAAACTTTAGACAGCGTGAGCCAACAATTGTTTGCAAAATTGCATGCTTAATAATCTAAATAGATCTGCAAGAATTAAAAATCACCATGCATAAAGCATGGTGATTTTTTCTATAATCACTATAAACATCGCATGCTATAATCGTTCAATACATAATTATAAGCTTCGCAAAATGCAAAAAAGATTTCAGAAATTATTCATTTATAGTTTGTTGGGCTTTATTTTTATCTGTTCACTCATTTTCGTAGAGATACATCATTTTCATGCCAATAGTTGGTTAGCTATTTTCGTTTTTTGCCTCTGTTTTCTTATTTCTTTGAATTGCTATTTATTACGCTTAGAAAAAGATGTGAACAAAAACGAAGAATCTAATTTTTTGTCCTTCCATTTATACATTTCATTTTTTTATGCAGTCATTGCCAGCTTTTTTCTCACCACAGTGATTCTTGCTTTATTTGCATTACAAACTCAATATTTTGGTCAAGATAAAAATATCATTCTAAAAGGCCAAGTCTATTCACCCACATTTACACTAGAAAAGAAGCCCTGCCGAACTCGCCTTAAATTTCCCGAAAGTGGTTGGTCTACCTTCGCCTATCTCTGTCTAGATACTAAGAAACACAACTTTTATGGTTATTACAAACTCCATTTGAAAACCAGTTTCGCCGGGTCTACGATTCAGGATTATGATTGGATTGATGATCAATTAACATATCAGCAGCATCGTGCCTTAGATATGGATCCACATCAAAAAAGACTGCTTGAAATATATGCCAAACTTGAAAGAGATTTAGGCCCACCTCTATCTGATGATGAAGCCGATGATTTTTTAAATAGACCCAACAACGATTGAGTCTATTTAATTTAGCGCAATATATGCCATACATTATCTAGGCAATAATTAAAATCGCTTTATCATCTTAGTGATTGATATTTAAAACTCTTTCTTTTTAATTCTCAAAGAAAGAGTTATATGAATAGACATATAGCAATACCACGTTCAGCCAACAATCAAATAAGCATCCAAGTTAAACCGACTGAAACCAATGCACATCTTTTACCGATTCACGTTGCTGAATCTGCTGAATAAAAGGTTTAAATTCATCTAAATATGGCAATATTTTGAATGAAATTGCATACACCATCCAATAAGCTAAATACAAATCTGCTGCGCTAATTTTATCCCCCAACAGATATGGCTGGACCTGCGCAAGCCCTGTTTTAATAAAATCTAAAAGTATTTTTTCATTACCAAAACTCAAACTGCCACGTTTTTCATCCATCAACTCTGTGCTAATGCCGACATTTTTCATGTCCATATATTCAGTCAGCGGACCATGACAGAAAAACATCCATTTCAAATATTCACCACGTTTTGGATTATCCAAGGCGGGTGCTAAACCTTTGTCACTGAATTTATCGGCTAAATAACTAAAGATGGCTGCAGTTTCACTGATCACGGCAGTACCATCGACCAAGCAAGGAACTTTGCCCATGGGGTTAATCTTGAGATATGCCGCTTGATGCATCTCTTCATATGGCACTTCAATAATGTCAACTTCTGACTCGATGTCTAATTCTTTTAATAAAGGCAGAATGGTATTACTGCGTGAGCGTGGATTGCTGTAGAGTTTCATTGCTGGGTTCATTGTAGATATCCTTATTTTCATCCTTGTTGTTCAATCTATGACTATACGCGGCTTTATGTAGAATTATGTTGCGTTCATCCCTGCTTTAAACACTTTCCGATACAATACGCCCGACTAATAATTACGCTAAATTTGAATTTATATTTAAAGCAAAAAATATTTACCCAGACTTTCTGATAATCAAACAATTGAGTTCTACATCGATGAAAAATAAATATTTAATTGTCATGTTAACGGTGATTTTAATTTCAGGCTGTTCCAAGAAAACCGAAGAAATGGCAACTGAAGCCAGCGCAGATGCACAACCTGCTCAAGTCAGTACACAGCAAGATTAAGCAGCGGAAAGCACATCCAATGAGCCTTCTACCACGCCTGCAACAACACAGAAACCTGAAACTATTTTAAATGAGCAGGTCAACCCAGCCGAAGCCTCCCGTAAAATGGTACGAGAAGCCAATGTCAGTTTTGAGTCGAAAGATGTAGTTAAACTGCCTTAGAAATTGAAAAACTCACGCTAAGTTTAGGCGGTTTTATTGAACAGAAAAATATCGACTTTATAGTGCAAGAGAGTCAATCCTACCCGATTACTGACGGCAAAATTAAAATTTTTGAAAAAGTAAATCCGCAAGCGGAAATGATCATTCGTGTGCCAAGTGAAAAAGCTGCACATTTCGTCAATCAACTGTTGCCGCTTATGCATTTTTTGAACCGTCAGCAATATTCGGCAAAACGCTATGAGCTAAAACTACTCGAAGAAAAAATGTCACAAACACAGGTCGTGCCCGACCATGTTGCAACTGCGCAAGTCAATGAAATCTTACGACTGACCCGCTTAGAAGTTCAAGATCGTGTCCGCTATAGCACGATTGTGATTGGATTTATTCAACCTGCCACTGTCCGTGAACATATCGATATTAACCTTGATGCTGTAGCGCAATTAAATGGCGATAGTTTCTGGCAAAGAGCATGGTACGGTATACAAAAAGGGTGGCAATTTGTGTTGAGCCTGTTGGTTGTTCTCATTACGATTTGGCCACTCTATCTGATTATACTCATCGGTTTGATTGCCTACCGCGTGATGAAACCCTATTTACAAAAATGGTTTAAATAAATCAGAGTGACAAAGGCTATGTATCATTGAGTCTTTGATTAAAAATACGATAACTAAAAAAATCCCGAAGCTATTAATTCAGAATTTTTTATTTAACTGATGTTACACACGTAAAAGTAATTTTGCATTTTTAAGTCTATTCGACGAAGTCTTATATCTAGGGATTGAATAAAGGGATTAGCCTTCGGCTAGAGGTACTCTTACGAAACATTGTTTCTCATTCGGCAAAATGAGAAGCGAAGCTTCGCAAGGAAACCATCTTGCGGAGCAATGCTCCTCACCGCAAAACTCGTTCACTACCGTCAAATTATTCAGAGTATCGCAAAAACTTTTTGATTAGAAGTTGTCCTGTCTCAAACACTTGCGGATGACCTTACCGCGTATCGTACTTTATATTTGAATCAAATTGCGCTTCTGATGTTACTGCGTAACATCAGTTATTTAGATCTTACGGCAATATGTAAAAGCTTAGAAAAAGCCCATATAGAACTGCTCTTTTAAGACTTTTAAAATCAATTCGATTGCATCATTTTTACGATCTTTTCGATAGCTCGCATACAAACCAATGGTCGGCAAAGGTTCAACGGTACTTTTAACCAATATTTTATCACCGAGCAATGGAATCACATAAGACGGTACTAAACTCCAACCGACACCCATACCGACCAAATTGACATTTAACAAAATATTGGTCGAATGCTGCACCAAGTTCACATTCAGTTTATTTTGCTTAAAGAAATCTTGAATAATTCGGTATAGCTCAGGTGATGAATGTTCATCACTAATAATAAAATCCTGATTATTCATGTTTTTAATGCTGATATGCCGCTGTTCTGCTACAGGCGAATTTTTCGGTACAATCAACGCCAAAGGCTCAGTAAAAATCTGAACAGATTCTATATCAGGGCTTTCTTCGACATAACGGGTAAAGGCAATATCAATCTCTCCTTTACGTACTGCACTGATCTGATCGACATCCATTAAACTATGAAAATGAATTTTTAACTCAGGAAACTGAGCTCGAATATTTGGCATGATATAAGGAAAGACCTTCATTTCAGCCACAGGAACAAAGCCGATATTCAGTTGTTCTTTACTGAGCTTCGCAATTTGACGCGCATCTATCATGGCTTTTTCAGCATGCTCTAAACTCAAACGCGCTTCTTTTAAAAAGGCCTGACCTTCTGCAGTCAGTTCAACTTTTCGGTTGGTTCGCATCAATAATTGCACCCCAACTTCCTGTTCTAAGTCTTTAATTTGCTGACTTAAAGAAGGTTGCACTGTACACATCCGCTGCGCAGCCTTGGTAAAATTTAGCTCTTCGGCAACCGCAACAAAATATCGTAGATGTCGTAATTCCATTATTCAGCTCCTAAAGCACTGCGTTTAAATTGGTTTGCCACGAATAGACGATACATCCACAAAGTGAACAGCACCATCACTGCACAAAATAAATAGGTTGCCTGAAATCCAAAGTATGCAATCAGCACACCCATAATGACCGAACCGACAGCAAGGCCAATATCAAACAAGGCAAAAAAGGTGGATATTGCATGTCCCATTCGGGCTTTTTCTACCGTTTGAATCGCGACCGTTTGCAGGCATGGGAAAACTGAACCGTAGCCGATGCCCATAAAAACGGCCGATATCCAAAGCACCCATTGATTCGTGAGAAAACTCACAATCACCAAACCAATGGCAAAGCAAATAAAGGATGGATAGATGACTGCACTCGGGCCTTTGCGATCATAAACTTTGCCAACCCAAGGACGGACGATCAACATCGACACAGCAAAGACAATAAAAAAGATACTGGTATAAGCGAGTAAATGCTTCAACTCTGCATAAGCGGTGATAAAACTCATCACACTCGAATATGCAAACGCAGTTAGTAGTGCCACAAAACTGATGGCAAGTACTCGTGTTTCAATCACATCACGCCATTGGATGGCTGCGGATTGGCTCGCTTGATCACTTGATTTATGCTGTACGTATTCTTGTATTTGAACTAACCACGTAAAAATATAGCCCACTGCAACCAATAAGGCTAATACTGCAAATAAGGTACTAAAACTGCTGGATTGAATCATACTCAGCGCTAAAAATGGCCCGATCACCACTCCTAAGTTGGTCGACATGACAAAGTAACCCATGCCTTCGCCTTTTCGATGATCTGGGATGTAATCATTTACGATGGGAACATTGACCGTGGTTAATATACTGAACCAAAAACCATGTAAAAAACGAATGACCAACAACGACCACATGCTGTCAATCCACAAATAACTCAGCGCAAAAACGACAAAAATAAAGCCTGAAATACGTACAGAATTGGCTTTACCAAAACGCTCAATGATCATGCCGGAAAAGGGACGAATCGCAATGGATGACACCAAAAACAGCGTTAAAGCCATACCCGCTTGCTGAATCGAACCACCCAATTCTTTCATAATATAAATGGGCAATATTGTCAGCAGTGCAAAGTAATAGCTAAATAAAAACAAGTTATTACACAGACAAAAAACGAAAGACTTGTTCCATAGCGATGCCTGATGTTGAGTAATCATGAGGTCATTGTCTCGCTGCTACGCGTGGCTTGGGACTGCATAAAAATCGGGTTTAGCGCCAACTGCACCAGTCGCTTGATATAGTCTTCATCTGGCTGGGTATTAAAGAAAATGATCTGATAATGAATCGGGCCGTACAACATGTCCAACATGAGTTCGAAAGGATAATCTGCGCGAATTTCTCCTCGTTGAATGGCCAATTGAATCAGCTCACGTGTGGCTTCTCGTCGAGGTAATAAATACTGTTTAAAAAACTCACCCGCTGCTTCACGATGCTCCGCCAATACAACCAGCAATGCTCGACCTACGTGCTGATTTAAAGCCCGTGATAGTTTGAGCAATTGTTGATTTAGATTGAACTCTAAACTTTGTGATAAATCGAGTTCAAACACCGACGCGGTGTGCGCTTTAAAAGCATCGAAAACCAGATCGGACTTATGCTTCCACCAACGGTAAATCGTCGATTTTCCCACGCCTGCACGAGCCGCAATGTCTTCAATGGTCATGCTTCGATAATCACTTTCCGCCAAAGCATCTGTGACCGCTTGTAAGATACATTGCTTACGCCGAGAAGTTTTTTCAGTTTCACTCATAATTCAAAAAACGAAACGCTACGTATCGTTTTATATTAAACGGTATTGGACTGAATGACTATCTTTAACTAAGCTTTGAAGAAAAAAACTTTAGTCGCACACTCGGAATTCAAATCCCTACTGCACTCTCCAGACGAATTTCAGCATAAAAAAAGATCGCTTAAGCGATCTTTTCAAATATTCAGCCACCAAAGCGATTAGCTTTGTGTCGACTTTTTATAAATACTGCAAGAAGGATGATGATTTTCCTGTAAACGCGCCACTTTACGATGTTCCGCAGCTTCGAAGCGACAACGTTTCCAGTCATTATCTAGATTTAATGCCGGAATTTGTTTTGGTTTACCTTGATCATCAACAGCGACCATTGTGAAATAGCAACTATTGGTATGACGCACTGTACGTTTTTGAATGTTCTGCGCTTCAACACGAATACCAATTTCCATAGAAGTACGACCTACATGGTTCACACTTGCAAGGAAAGTCACTAACTCACCCACGTGAATTGGTTCTTTAAAATTTACTTTATCGACTGATAGTGTCACCACGTAGCTACCAGAATAGCGACTTGCACAAGCATACGCGACTTGGTCTAACAATTTTAGAATCGTTCCACCATGCACATTACCCGAAAAATTCGCCATGTCAGGAGTCATTAAAACTGACATCGATAATTCTGACTGGTCGTCTAGTGCATTCGCAATTTGATCTAATGGGGACATCTTGTTTCTCTAGACTCGTGATATAACAATGATTAATGTGATTATTATATAGATTTTAATCAAAATTAAATGTTCAAATCGGCAAAAAAACCATCATTATTATTTATAGTGATCATACCATCATTCAGTAAAATATATATTGATAACGATATACACCCGATAAACAAGTAGTTATCGCGCTATCTATCAATTTTTTTTAATCCAAGCTATGCTGTGTTTTATATTTAAAACATATTCATTAAAACGCGTTGTTCATCGATTCAACATAGCACGGCATTAAACTTAATCTTCTAAGACTTTTAACATCTCGAAAGATACGTTGTCATAGCTGGTTTTTTGTCCACCATCATTGGTACTTTCTAGCGTGTAAGAGTTATCTACATGTACATGAGTGACAATAAATACGCTCTCTTCCATCATCGCAAGCTTTACTTTTTGTCCTACATCAAGCGTTTTCATCTACAGCCACCTTTAAAATATTTATTGGTTTTAAGTATTAATAACCTGATGATATTCTAAACACTTCAACAGTATTGGTAAACGTAAGCACATGAATAAAAACGCTAATATAGGTATATACTCTTAAAACCTACGTAAAACCAATTAATATGATTTTTTTAATTAATTTCAAATAATTAACTGTATATTTTCGTATTATTACGATTTTTATATTTGGCAAATCTTTTGATTAAGACCTAAAACCAATCAACATCCAAGATATTAATGATTACTAGATACTATTGAGCATGGGAAAAGCTGAGAGCAAAAATTAAAATGCTTTGCTGAAATAAAAATGCACCCTGCTAGGTGAACAGGATGCATTTAAATTTGCGAATCGTACCAACCTAGTCTTTGGCTGCTAAATAAGGAATATGATGTCCCTTGCTATATTGATGTTCAGCATAAACCCGAGAAATCTCTCCAAGTTTTTCTAAGGTTGCCTCTTCACCTGCAAGCATCGTCGCTTCACGACCTTTTACATCAAATATATGTGCTTTTTCACGTAAATCAGGTTGAATCACAATGTCTGCTCGCTTGAGTTCTTCTTGAGCTAAACGATTTTGCATAATATTGATATTTTGGTTAAACAAGCCCCAAACATTAGACGTTTCGGTATGAATAGGTCGTGCCAAAATATCTACTGCAATAATAATATCTGCCCCTAAATCGCGTGCAACATCCACAGGAACAGGGCTGACCAATCCGCCATCAACATATTCTGTGTCTTCAATAATCGTGGGAATGAACATACTTGGAATCGACACCGAAGCACGAACAGCCTGCCCCGTATTGCCATAGTTGAACACGACTTTTTTGCCATTCTTTAACTCGGTTGCCACCACATACATTGGGGTTTTTAGCAACTCTAAAGGCACGTCATCAACTTGCTCATTGATATAATCTTCAACTTTTTTACCGTCAAAAAAGCCTTTTTTGTCCAAGCGTATTTCTCGAACATCATTGGCTTTCATATTTAAGGCGATATCTCTTAACTCATTGGCACTTTTACCTGATGCATAGATTGAACCCACAATGCTACCCGCACTGGTTCCAACAATGAAATCTGGGTGTATTCCCTGCTGTTCAAGTATCTGAATGGCGCCAATGTGTGCATAACCACGTGCCCCACCACTCCCTAAAACCAAAGCAACAATCGGACGCTTTTCCTGCTTTTTCACTTTTTTAAAGTCAATGCGGTTATTCGCCACCTGTGCAGGTGCTGCTGTATAAGTCCGAATTTGTGCGGTTGTTTCAGCGCTGACCGTTTTTGAGCCCACACTTTGACAACCCACAAGGCTGATTGCGAATGCAGTCATCAAAACAGTTATGCTTTTCATTGAGAGATATTCCAAATGCAACTCGAGATTTGAAGAGAAAAAGTAGTCTAATCAGTCCGCATTCACGTCACTGTTATTATTCGTTAATGCCTCTGACCGATGCACATTATATTGACATACAACCTAGAAAGTCATTGGCTGTCAAAATTTCAATGTCTAGCAGAATTTCCACATCAGGATTTAAGCTCTTATCTAGCAAAAAAAGCCCCGACAACGGAGCTTTTTAAAGTTAATTTTTGACTTTACCAAATATCGGAATTAACGCGATCCTTATATTTTGGATGTTCATCCATTTTAAACACAGGCTCTTTTACACCACGTTTTAACTGTGAGGTGTAGTCTTTCATCAACATCAATAAGAATGGAGTCAGCAATAAAATCGCAAAAAGGTTAATACTCGCCATCACGCCCATGAAGAGGTCTGCTAAGTTCCAAATCAGGGGCACACTCATGATTGAACCAAAGTACACCATCATGAGGACGAATACGCGGAATATAAACATCACTTTAGGATTGTTATTGATAAACTGTACATTACCTTCAGCATAAGCATAGTTACCGATTACTGAAGAATAAGCGAATAAGAACAAGATAATGGCAAGGAAGTCATCTCCCCAAGCACCAATCTGACTCTCAAGCGCCATTTGCGTCAAAGCAACGCCTTCAAAGCCTGCATTTTCATACAAACCGGACGCCAAAATAATGATGGCCGTACAGGTACACACCACAAATGTGTCGACAAATACACCGAGCATTTGAACTAAGCCTTGATTGACTGGGTGTTTAACGTCTGATGCTGCCGCAGCATTGGGTGCAGAACCCATACCGGCTTCATTGGAGAATAAACCACGTTTAATCCCTTGCATCATTGCCATAGAAACCATGGCACCGAAAAAACCACCTGCTGCTGCATCAAATTCAAAGGCTTTACTGAAAATTAACTGGAAAATATCTGGGAGAATCGCAAAGTTAGCAAATGCAACATAGAAAGCAACTGCGAGATAAAGCAAAGCCATAAAGGGCACAAATCTTTCTGCAACTTTGGCGATCCGTTTAATCCCGCCAAAAATAATCAGCGCAGTTATGAGCACCAAGAATAAGCCCACCCAAGAGATTTCAAAACCGAAACCACCTAAGTCTAAAATGATGTTGGCTTTATCCCAGCCCCACGCATGTGAGGTCGCACCTGTAATCGCATTGGCTTGCACCGCATTAAAGACAAAACCATAGGTTGAAATCAGCGCGATGGCAAAAACCACACCCAACCACTTTTGCTTTAAACCTTGTGTAATGTAATACGCTGGTCCACCACGGAATTGCTGATTTTGCGTATCACGCACTTTAAAGAGCTGTGCAAGTGAAGATTCCACAAATGCTGAACTCATGCCTAAAAATGCGGTAAACCACATCCAAAACACTGCACCTGGCCCACCAATTGCAACACCTGCGACATTACCTACGCCGACACGACTGGCCAGTCCCGTCACAAAGGCTTGGAATGGTGTAATCCCATGTTCATCATCGCCTTCTTTACGGCTAGATTTCATCACTTTAATACTATGAAAAAATAGACGAATCTGGACTGCGCCAGTGATTAAAGTATAGAAAATACCAACAGCCACTAAGAATACGACTAAGAAATCCCAAAGCGGATCATTAAAAACTTTGACCCAGCCCATGAGAGTTGCATTTAATTGTTCATCCATAATCAATACCTAAAATGCGAATACAAAAACAAAGGCTCTAAATTAGAGCCTTTGTAGAATTAAGCGAAAAATTTGAGAATTAATTGAATAACCGTCGCATTAATTAAGTCAACAAAGAATGCACCACATAGCGGCACAATTAAGAATGCCTTATGTGAAGGGCCATACATATTTGTAATCGCTTGCATATTTGCCACAGCCGTCGGGGTTGCACCCATACCAAAACCACAGTGACCTGCTGATAAAACAGCAGCATCGTAGTTTTTACCCATGACACGGAAAGTCACAAAAGCAGCATACAAAGCCATCGTCAGCGTTTGTGCACCCAAAATGACTACAAGTGGGCCAGCGAGATCGGACAATTGCCATAACTTTAATGACAACAATGCCATCGCCAAATACAAAGATAGAGATGCATTACCAAATACATCGATAGCGCGGTCAAAAATTTGTACACGGAAAATACCTTCCAGTACATTTCGCAAAATTACACCACCAGCCAGTGCCCAAACAAATGTCGGTAATTCAAATACAGTACCTTTACTAAAATCGGTCATGAAGTCCGCAAATGCTAAACACCCTGCAAATAAACCTAATGTGGTAATCGCATTATCTGCTGTAATGAGACGAACTCGATGCGGATATTCAAACGGCACATATTCTGTTGAATTAATATCTGCTAGAGGAGTGTTATCACTTTTTTCAATTTGTTCATGAGTACGAGGCGTTGCAAGTTGATAGCGGTTAATTAATAGCTTAGCCAGTGGACCACCGATAATGCCGCCAATAATCAAACCAAATGTCGCACTTGCCATACCTAAGGCTAATGCACCTTGAATGCCATGTTGAACTTCTAAAATTTCACCCCATGCGCCTGCAGTACCATGACCACCAGTAAGGGTAATAGAACCTGCAATCAAGCCAATCAGAGGGTCAATACCTAGCACCGTCGCAAGACTGATACCTACGAGGTTCTGCACCATGATGAATGAAGCAACAGCGACTATAAAGATGACCAAGCCGATTCCGCCCTCTTTTAATTTGGCAAAGTTTGCACTTAAACCAATGGATGCAAAGAAAATCAGCATGAAACTCGTTTGTAATTCACTACTCGTTGTAATGCTATAGCCCCAAAGACTGTGCACTACTAAAGAAATAATCGCTGCAACTAAACCACCGGCAACAGGCTCTGGAATGTTATATCGGCCTAAAAAACCAATACGATTAACAAGAAACCGTCCCAACAAAAGCACAATTACCGCTGCGATTAAGGTATAAAACGCATTAAAACTAAATTCCATATAATTTGTCCAAAATTATTTGAATATTTTTAAAGCTCTTCTATCAGCATTAGCTGCCTTTATGGTCTGAAATACAACTACATTTTGTAATTTCAAATCAATAATGCAATTAAACGACTCAAGCTAAAGAGTTTGAAAAATATTCATCATCTGATTCAAATAAGTAAGTCTGAGCTTTAAAAATCAACTCAAAATGACTAACAAATCGCTAAAAGTTTTAAATTGAGAAACAGCCTCAAATGAAGCAAATTTAATGACAGAACATTGTGTATGTCTGTACTGTTTCGCACTATTTCTGAAAAGTCGCACATTATGCAGCCTGAACAATAAAATTTCAGTACTTTTTATTACAAAAAGTTAATTTTTCTATAATTTAAAGTTATATCCAATTGTTTTTATTTAAATGCATTCGTATTTTTTATCTATATAAAATATTAAAGATTTAAGCGTGATCTATACACTGTACGTGGTTCAACGCCTGCTTTAACCAGTACGACATCATGACTCAGGCGATTTAATGAATCTATCTGTTTAGTGCTGTGAGTTCATTTGTGTTAATACATCCTCTGTTTAAACAAAAAAAAGCCTGAACTAAGTCAGGCTTTTTTGATCGATTCTGATCGATGATTTGAGCTTAGAAGCTATATTTAGCCATTAAGCCAACGCGGTCATCGTTATAAGATTCACCAGCAAAGTTTTTGCGTTTACCGTTTACATATTCCAAGCCAAGTTCAACTGGTTTTACAGGTGCGTAAATAAAGTTAATCCAAGCTTGCTGTGCTTCTTCGTTCGCATTTGAGTTAGATGCATCTTTCGCATACGCGCTGCCATCATCCGCAAATAGCGCGCCGTAAGCTAAAGTCGAACGTAGTTTTTCATTAAACTTATAAGTTGCACCCACTTGTACAGCAGTAAATTTGTTTTGCTCGATGTTGCCATCTATAACAGAGTAAGCCGAGTTAGAACCATATAAATAGTTACTGTTGCCTTCTGTATACGAAACATCACCATTCAATTTCAATTGATCAGTCACTGCATAAGATGCACCCGCTGCTACACCCCAAGCTGTTTCAGTATCATCTGCAACTTTAGATTTGTAGTTTTCAACCAATGCACGAGCTGAAGCGGTACCTTTACCTGCAGCAAAACCTTGAGTCACTTTGGCAGTTAAGTTTGGAAGACGATAAGTCGGATCTGCAGCAACAGTCCCTTTACTATCCCCTTCTTCCGCAGAAACAAATAATTGAGTATCTGGAGCTAACTTGTAGTTATAACGAACTTGAGGAATACGTGTAGTACCACCACCCAAGTTTGTATTGAAATCAATCATTTCTGGCGCATGGCTAGACAAGAAGTTAGATGTCGTTTGACCAAATAACCAGTTGTTAAAGGTTAAATAACCGTGACGTAAGCGAAGTCCATCATTTGAACCACTTGCATCCGCAAAGTCGACTTCAATTTTACCACCCACTTTATTATCACCACCGACCGGTGCTGTAAAATCTAAACCAAAACGTGTAGTTTTTGCTGTTGCACGTAATTTATCATTTACTAAAGCTGGATTTGTACCGCCAGCACCAACTTTTGAAACATTACCAAAGTCATCATCCGCACCTTCAATAATGTAGTTCGCATCACCACGAACAAAACCGTAAAGGCTTACATCTGCACCTGTTTTAGATTTCAAGCTTGCAGCTGGAGTAGCTGGTGGCGGTGGTGGTGCAACAGGACGCGCTTTAACTTGCTGAATCTCTGTTTGTTGCTGTTGTTGAACTTGCTGCTGCGCTTTAATCAAACTTTTCAGTTCTGCAACTTCTGCACGTAATTGTTCAATTTCAGAAGTATTGCTGCCTGCATGAGCCATTGAGACCGTAGCCAAACTCATTGCAACAACAAGGGTTTTCATTGGGTGGAATACAGTTTGAGTTTTCATCCTAAGCTCTCTATTGTCCTGTCATTGTTGTATGCCCTAACTCTGGGCGCTTTGTTATTCGCCTATTTGAGCGGACAAATTTCAAGCTGCATATCCGTGCTTTAGTCGCATTAAAGTCCCAACTTGCAGCCCTTAATAACGAAATACTTGAAAGCAAAAAGCAAAAACGCTGAATCCATCACTGAAAATAGACTGAAATATTTAGTTAAAATTCAGACTTAGCCGATTCAGATGGCAAAAAAGCTCAACCCCCATACCTTAAAGGTAAAAATCCATACCCTATAGGTATGTCATAAAAACGATAAAATCCGACATATTGCCGATAGAGACATTCAATATGGATTTATCCAGCATAAAGCACTGTGTTTAATGCAAATAATACTTATTTATCAGTTGCTCTATTTCATAAAGGTGGGACAACAGCGATCTACAGTTTCTCTTTTTATTTTCAAATGCATGATTACTTAGATATATGTTTCGAGTAAACAGCAATTGAGCTCAAGGTGCGATAAATAGCGCCCTCATTCATCGTTATGGATGATGAACATTTATAATGAGTGACGCGGATATTTGATCAATAATACACGTACGTTGATGACCGACGTTTAAGTCAGACCTGCTAAACGTCATCACCTGCATTTAGTTCACCCCATGGCTGAAGCTTTTAAACTACGCATGGTGAACATTGCAACAACCACAAATAGCAGCATAATCAGGGCCATATTGATCAGCGCTGACCATACTAAAAAGTTCAAAAACACTCCGGCCAATAGACCACACGCAAATTGCATACTTCCCATGATTGCACTGGCTGTGCCAGCTCGTGAGCCTTGTTCAGACATCGCCAAAGCCATTGCATTTGGACCAGTGAAGCCGATTGATGCAACACATAAGAACATGCCCAACATTACAACAACGATAGATGAAAGATTAAATAATCCTGCCGCCAATAAGATCAGCACACCACACAATTGAAGTGCATTACCCAATTGCAAACGATGGCGAACATCCAGTCGATTTGCAAGTTTCTTATTGAGGGTTGAAAACACCATAATCCCTAAAGCATTCGCACCAAATACATAAGCAAATTGCTGTTGGCTCAGACCATAACCATCCATCAAAATGGCAGATGAGCCAGTGATATAACAAAATAAAATTGCGCCAGAAAAACAGCCTGTGAGCATTGGTTTACGGAAGCTTTCATCCTGCAAAATGGCACTATATAAGCCTAAGACTTGTTTCAGACTTAATTTTAAGCGCCGCTCAACAGGTAGGGTTTCTTGAAAGAAAAAATGTACGCAGAAAAGACAAAAAATACCGACAAGCGCCAATACCGCAAATATGTATTGCCATTCAAACACCTGCAAAACCCATGCGCCTAAAGTAGGTGCAATGATTGGTGCAATTGTTGTCACGATCATCATGCTGGCAAAGGCTTGAGCAGAAGCTTGCATACTTAAGCGATCACGAATTGCAGCACGGGCAATCACTACACCGACACAGCCACCCAACGCTTGCAAAACACGAGCAGCGATCAAGCTCCATTCACTATTGGCAAAGACACACAGAAAACTAGCACAAATATATAAAACCAAACCGAAATATAGCGGTGTTTTACGCCCAATGCGGTCGCTGACTGGCCCATAAATTAACTGGCCAATCGCCAAACCCAAGAAATACGCTGGAAGACTATTGGCCACTTGTTGGGTTGTGACACCAAAATCGTCGGCCATTTGAGGTAAAGCAGGCAAATACATATCGATTGAAAGTGGCCCCAAAGCAGTCAGCAACACCAATAAGACGATCCAGCGTTGAGAAAATTCCTTTTGTGATTCGACGCTTTTCATAAGAATAATTCATTTATTGCAAGCAAGTTTTGCAGACAAGTTTACACTGCACATAGTATTATTTCTTGGCTTCAATGTGAAAATTCACACGATACACATTGCTTACTGCCCCATCGCTTTAGCAAAGGAAAAATTTTGAACGCCTGGCTCGCACGACTGAAACAAGCAACCTATAACACGACCTTTATGTATAACTTGCGCATGGTCATTGCCTTCGCAGGAACAGCCTTTGTCCCATATTTTTTAGATCAGCAATTGATGACCATTCCCCTCACCTTGGGTGTGGTTGCCGCAGGTCTAAGTGATATCGATGACCGCTTTTCAGTCCGCGTGCTCAATCAAATTTATACTTATATTGGGTTCTTTGTTACTGCGGTATCCATTTATCTGTTGTTCCCGCATCCGATCTTATTTGCATTGGGCCTGATTGTGTCTTGTATCGGTTGGATTCTTTTGGGTTCATTGGGTCGTCGCTACGCCACCATTTCTTATGGCTGTTTGGTGATCTCCGTGTATTCCATGCTTGGGGTTGAACTTTTTGAAAATTGGTATACACAAGCAGGTTTATTGGTCATCGGTGCGATGTGGTACGGACTGCTTTCAACTTTGAGCTTTCTGCTGTTTCCTGTGCGTCAAGTTCAGGACAAATTGGCACAAAGCTATTCGTCCCTAGGTGACTTCTTATTTGCAAAATCTAACTTGTTTGATGTCGATATGACACCAGAAAGTTATCAGCAAAGTTTGATCGAGCTATCGCTAGAAAATGGCAAATTAATTGGCATTTTCAACGATATGAAAACAGCCTTATTAACGCGTTTAAAAGGTGACCGTGGACAAAAAGATACGCGTCGTAGCCTGCAATATTATTTTGTCGCGCAAGACATTCATGAACGTGCCGATTCCGCGCATATTGATTATCAAAAATTGACCCGTATTTTTGAACATAGTGATATTTTATTTCGCTTTCAACGCGTGCTTTCGATTCAAGGTAAAGCTTGTAAAGATTTGAGTATCAGTATCTTACAGCGAAAACCTTATCATCATAATCAACGTTTTAAACATGCATTCCACAATCTAAAATTGTCACTCGAAAAGCTGCGTGAAGAACAAAAATACGATGAAGTTTGGATCAATTCTTTATTTGCTTTATACCAAAACCTAAAAGGCATCGATGCGCAATTACGTAATGTCGAAACCGAGCGTTATATTGACCGACAAGCCCTGATTGAAAATCGTTTAAAAGATGATGATTTAAAAGGCTGGGACGACATCGTCATTCGATTCAAACAACATTTGAGCCCTGAGTCGGTGCTGTTCCGTCATGCTGTGCGTTTATCGACCGTGTTATTTATTGGTTATATTTTTGTCCAAGTCACCAATATCAGTTATGGCTATTGGATTTTATTGACTGCCCTGTTTGTCAGCCAGCCGAACTTTAACGCCACCAAGCGCCGCCTCTATTTACGTATCATTGGCACCTTGGTCGGAATTATTTTAGGTTATGCGATTTTATATTTTGTTCCTTCTGTCGAAGGTCAGTTACTGCTACTCATTTTAAGTGGCGTGCTGTTTTTTGAATTACGCAGTAAGCAATATGCACAAGCCACTGCATTTATTACCATTTTGGCGCTGATCAACTTTAACTTAGATGGAATGGGTTTTGCCGCAGCAATGCCGCGTATGATTGATACACTGATTGGTTGTGCCTTGGCATGGTTTGGTGTGAGTTTCATTTTCCCTGACTGGAAGTTTCGTCGCCTACCTCGGACCATCAGCCGTTCTATTCAAGCGCAGTGTGATTATTTGGCCGAAGTGGTTGAACAATACAAATCTGGTCGTAATAACGGGTTGAATTATCGTGTGGTCCGTCGTGCAGCCCATAATACCGATGCAGAAGTAGCTTCACTGATTTCCACCTTAGCTACCGAACCCGATACCGATCCGACTCAAAAAGCTTTGGCCTTTGAGTTTTTGTGTCTCAATCATACCTTTATTAGTTATATCGCAGCCTTAGGTGCGCATCGTGAAAAAATTCAAGATCAACAGGTCTTAAATTTGCTGGATAAAGCCACGGATGACATTCAAGGTGCATTACTGCGAGACGAAGTACCGGACTTAACGGCGCAAAATATGTTGCAAGAAATCCGTCAGCGGTTGTCACAAAATAGTGAGGAAGATCAAAAATCCTTGATCGTGCTACAACAGCTTTCGTTGATGTTTAACGTGTTGAACCAATTTAGCCAATTGAAACAAAATCTCAGTCATGAGCATGATCAAGCATCGACTGAACTGGCTTCGCTATAATTTGGATGATTTTGGAACAATATACTCACTGAATTGGTATAAATAATGCTAAACTTTTTACAGTTTTAAATCTGTTACTTTCACTATGACCGCAAAAAATTTATACGCCTACACGCTAGAGCCAGTGGCTTATGAAATTTCTGAAGAAGAACAACGTTATGCTCAACTTGTTCTGTCTCGCAGTAACTTCAAAATTGGCAAAAAAGCATGGCTAATTATGGGTGCAATTCTTGCACTGGCACTCTTGGGCCTCATCTTTATTAAGAACTATTCAACAGTATTTTGCTGGGTAGCTATTGTCTGTGTCGTGATTTACTTCCTTGTGCGTAAATTCGGAATCGAATGGTATGCGAAACGCAAACTGAACGAAGTTCCTGTTCAAGAAATTAAAGGCATCCGTATGGGTGTTCAGCCGCATGGGATCTCTATGCAGCAACGTATGGGCGCAAACATGGGGACGATGACTGTCGGTTGGAAAGACATTCATGAATGGTATGACACCAAAGACTTCATCCTTTTGAACTTTAAAGTAAAGGGTCAAGACGGCGCATACATCTTGCCTAAACGTATGGATAGCAAGAAGTTTCCATTTTCGACCATTCGTAAACATTTAAATGAAACTGTAGGCCCTGCTAAACCAATTTAAGCCTAACAGACATTTGTTTATAAAAAGCCTCCTCTCTTTGGAGGTTTTTTTATGTGTTTAATTTTTGAATAATTATTGATAATTACAATAATGAGAATGAATATTACTTACTTTTTCCACATTCTCTACTACATCATCGTTTATAATTTGTCGCAATTCAGCAACCTTTTATCAATATTAAATTCATCATGTTTAAGAAAACCCTTTTCCAGATTCACTGGTTCTTGGGGATTAGTGCCGGCTTAATACTCTCGCTCATGGGGGTTACAGGTGCCATTTATTCCTATGAACAGCAAATACTTAAAGCAATCAATCAGGACAGTTATGTGGTTCAGGCTCAACAGCAGTCTAAACTAACCCCTGCTGAGCTTTATCAGCACTTTAGTCAGTCTGATCCTGACATGAAAATTAATAGCATCTCTATTGCCTCAGATGCTACCGCCTCAAGTACCGTGAATATTGTCAAAGAAGGTGCTCGTCGTGGCTATAACATGATGGTTAACCCCTATACAGCCGAAGTTTTACCTGAAATCAAAGGTCAAAAATTCTTCCAGTTTGTACAGCAGCTACACCGTAATTTAACTGTTGGCCCTGTTGGTAAACAAATTACCGGCGCATGTACACTGATGCTGATTTATTTTGTATTGAGTGGTTTATATCTGCGTTGGCCAAAGAGACATTCTGTTAAACAATGGCTTGCAGTTAAACCAAAGCTCAAAGGACGTAATTTCCTGTGGGATCTACATGCTGTCGTCGGCACATGGGTGATTATTTTCTATCTCATTTTGGCCTGTACAGGTTTGTATTGGTCTTATGACTGGTGGCGTAATGGCATGTTTAAAGTCATGGGCGTTGAACGTCCACAGCCCCAGTTACAAGAAGGTCAAAAAACCAATGGGCAACCTGCTGAACAAGCGGGTGCAAAGCAAAGCGGTGAAAAACCAGCCACTGAGGCAGAACAAACTCGTGGTGAACACCAAGCACGTTCTGAAAGAAACCCTGCAACGTCGAGTCCCTCTGAACACGGCGCTCAAGAAAATAAACATGGTGCTGAAGGTCGCGGAGAAAAACGTGGTCTAAAACCAGAACAAGTAAATATTGCTCTTACGCAAAGTTGGAATGGCTTTAATCAAAATATTGGTCGTGAATACTCAAGTGTCACTTTTAATATTCCGAAAAAAGCCAATGGTGAATTAGAAATTAACTTCGTCGATGCCGTCCCTCAACATGAGCGTGCTCGCAACAAAGCGACTTATAACTACCAAACGGCTGCACTCACCGATATCGAGTTATACGAAGATAAAAAGTTGAATGAAAAAATCATGACCAGCATGTTACCTGTGCATCGTGGTAGTTTCTTCGGACCGATTTATCAGTTCTTTGTGGTTATTGCATCCCTCATGATGCCGCTGTTCTTTGTCACAGGATGGATGCTCTATCTCAAACGTCGTAAACAGAAAAAACTCACACAGCAAGCTCGTCAAAGCTTAGCACCAGTTGCCATCGATCCCAATGCACAGCCTTGGTTAATTTGCTATGCATCACAAACAGGTCTGTCTGAACAATTGGCATGGCGTACAGCAACAAGCTTACAAGAGGCTCGTCAGCCTGTCACAGTGAAACCTGTTCAGCAACTTTCTGCTGATGACTTAACGCAAGCCTCTCAGGTTTTATTTGTTGCAAGTACTTATGGCACTGGCGAAGCACCTGACCTCGCTTCAAGCTTTGAACGTAAACTGATGACACAACGCCTCAATTTGAGTCATGTTCAGTTTGCCGTATTAGCTTTAGGTTCTGAAGAATATCCGGATAC
Source organism: Acinetobacter sp. YH01024 (assembly GCF_013420195.1). NCBI lineage: Bacteria > Pseudomonadati > Pseudomonadota > Gammaproteobacteria > Moraxellales > Moraxellaceae > Acinetobacter > Acinetobacter sp. YH01024. Next base: position 116,726 of record NZ_VOYQ01000004.1, on the reverse strand, counting down.
TTTCTGTAGTTTTGGTCATGCGATTAATCGCTGGATGCAAAGCAATGCTGCAAAGCCCCTGTTTGACACGATTGAAGTCAATAATGGCGATACCCAAGCCATTCAAGCATGGAATAGCGCTTTAGCCAAAGCGACTAAACTTGAACTTCAGCACATGCAAATTGAAAAAACTTTTGATGCATGGACATTGAGCAAACGTGATCTACTCAACCCGAACAGTTTAGGTGCACCTGCATTTAATATTGAGTTAAAACCGCAACATGAAGCCAACTGGCAAGCGGGTGATATTGCAGAGATTCAGCCGGGTAATAGTGCTGAACGTATTGCAAACTTCATGCAAAAGTATCAGATTCAAAGTCAGCAAGTGGTTGATTCTACTCAGCAACGCATTGAAGATGCATTATGGGATCGTAACCTAAATACGGATGTTGAACCATTTGCCAACCTTGATCATTTGCTCGAACAGCTTCCACCGCTTCCAACTCGTGAATACTCCATTGCCAGTATTCCAAGTCAGCAAGTATTACGCTTAGTGGTGCGTCAGCAATCGAATGCGGATGGTGAGCTCGGCTTAGGCTCTGGTTGGTTATCACAACATGCAGCGATCAACAGCACACTACAACTGCGTATTCGCACCAATGAATCATTCCATCTAATTGCAGATAATCGTCCTGTGATATGTATTGGTAACGGTACCGGTATTGCCGGTTTACTCAGCTTATTACATGCACGCGTTCGTCAGGACTATACGCAAAACTGGCTGATTTTTGGTGAGCGCCAACGCGCACATGATTTCTTTTATCAAGACATCATTGAAGCATGGCAAAACACGGGCTTAGTACAACGCATAGACCTCACCTTCTCTCGTGATCAAGCGGAGAAACGCTATGTGCATCATGAGCTACGTGACCAAGCGACCTTATTTAAATCATGGGTAGAACAAGGTGCCGTGATTTACGTTTGCGGTAGTATCAATGGTATGGCAACGGACGTTGACCACGCATTAATTGATATATTAGGTGAAGATGTCGTGGCTGAACTGCGCCAAGCTGGACGTTACCGCCGTGATGTTTACTAATAAGATGTTTACTAGTAAATAGCCCCAACTAAAAACCAGACCTCGTGTCTGGTTTTTTTCACGCTATACTTAGGCCAAATACGAATACTGCTTTAATTTTTTGCATGAAAAGAATACTACTGCTTTGTGTAGGCTTGCTGCTCTGCGTAGATGCCATTTGGTTACTTACATTAGATAAAATTCATTTAGGCATCCTTTTACCCTTAGTCATTGGGTGTATTTTTCTTTTATCTGGACTATTTGCAACGCAAATCCACAATATTTTAGATCAATCTCCCAAACTCGAAAGGCTCTGGCATGCTGCATGGTGGTTGTTTTGGCTTTGGCTATTGAGCCTTTTGCTGTTTTTTGCGTATTTACACTTCAATAGCCAGCAATCCAAGCCATTTACTTCCGTCCAAGCCATCATCGTTTTGGGTAGTGGTATTGAAAATGGTCAACCTTCTCCGACCTTAAAGGCGCGTCTCGATGCCGCAGCACCGTATGCCTTGCAACAGCCCAATGCCATCATGATCATGACGGGTGGTTTAGGCTTTAATGAAAAAATGACCGAATCTTCTGTCATGAAGCGCTATTTACTTCAACACTATGACATTTCAGCGGCACGTATATATGAAGAAAGCAGAAGTACCAGTACAGAACTCAATCTGATCAATAGTAAAATGATTTTAAAACGACATCAGATTTCGCTTGATGCCCCCATTGTGATTGCCAGTAGTGACTTTCATCTGCCACGTGCAAAAGCAATTGCACGAAAGTTAGGCTATACACAGGTGTATACCATTGCAGCGCCAACACCGCTGTACATCCGCTACAATTCTTGGCTACGTGAATATTTTGCCTTTTTGAGCGGTTTTGTACTCAATGAGTATTAAAAAAAGCCCTTGTTTGATCAGTAAACAAGGGCTTTTATGCTGTAAATAAACAATTAATTTAAACGAATGCTACGTGGCAAAGGAATTTTAAGGTTTTCAAATATTTCTGGGCGCTGCTGGTAGACTTGATATAAATAATTTTTAATATCTAACAGCATCTTTTCAGGTGCAACCAAAATATTTTGCCCTTCCGGGGTCAAATCTAAAGACACCGTAGTGCTCTCGCTACGTAAAAACGGAATGACTTTTTCAATAAAGTCTTTTAATGAAATTTCCTGAATTTCATAATTGGACCAATTGTCTTTAATTAATAAACGTGCCAAACCACGGTTTTGCCAAATAGCGAAGGAACGTTGACCTGTAGGTGTCGCACAAAGTGCCCAACCATCTTGATATAACGCAATCACGCCACCTTGAGCGACCATATTTTCAATAAATTGTTTATAGGTTTCTTGAGGATTGTAATTTGTAGTTTGAGTTTTAGACGCTGCCTTGCGCTGATATGGATTTCTCATAGATCACATACAATATTAAAATTATTATAGAGCGGATTCTATGTAAATCAGAAAATTTAGGCAAGCTTTTGGAGAAAGAAGTTTCTATAGAAGAATATGGTGGGCGCTGACGGGATCGAACCGCCGACATTCTGCTTGTAAGGCAGACGCTCTACCAACTGAGCTAAGCGCCCTGAGCGAAGAGTAACAAAGCGAAGCTTTGTCTGAGCGCAAGAGAAAAATCAAAGATTTTTCTAAAGGCATTCTCTTGAACAGAGATTTTTAAGATAAATGGCGCAGCGGACGGGACTCGAACCCGCGACCCCCGGCGTGACAGGCCGGTATTCTAACCAACTGAACTACCGCTGCATCACGTAGTTTCTTTCGAAACACAACCTATATCTTAAAAGATATGGTGGGCGCTGACGGGATCGAACCGCCGACATTCTGCTTGTAAGGCAGACGCTCTACCAACTGAGCTAAGCGCCCTTAAAGGGTACAACAATTATATTCTTTGAAATGGCGCAGCGGACGGGACTCGAACCCGCGACCCCCGGCGTGACAGGCCGGTATTCTAACCAACTGAACTACCGCTGCATCGCAAAAAATATGGTGGGCGCTGACGGGATCGAACCGCCGACATTCTGCTTGTAAGGCAGACGCTCTACCAACTGAGCTAAGCGCCCTCAAAAGGTCTATCATGTAAATGGCGCAGCGGACGGGACTCGAACCCGCGACCCCCGGCGTGACAGGCCGGTATTCTAACCAACTGAACTACCGCTGCACTTACACAATGTCGCTATTGTGGTTCAAACGAATTAAGATTTAAAGTGGCGCAGCGGACGGGACTCGAACCCGCGACCCCCGGCGTGACAGGCCGGTATTCTAACCAACTGAACTACCGCTGCACTCTAAATATCTTAACACTGAAAAGGCTTGGTGGGCGCTGACGGGATCGAACCGCCGACATTCTGCTTGTAAGGCAGACGCTCTACCAACTGAGCTAAGCGCCCTTTTCAAAACATGTTCATCGTTTGATGAGGTGCATTATAGAGAATCCTCACGGTCTGTCAAACGCTTTTCTAACTCTTTTCCACTTTTTCTGTTTGAGTGATTAAAAAATAAGTTATATTGCGGGAAAATCAGTATTTTTGAACATTTTTTAGCTATAAACCTGTAAATTTATTACTAAAAATATGACTTATATTCTGCATCATTCACATAAAAAACAGTTTTTCGCGTGGACTCATAACTAATCATTCAGCGAACCGACGATTAATTCATCACATACACTACATTCTAAAACACCACAGTGTACAAAATACATTCAAACACGATTTTCTGTTAGTTTGCGAGCATTAGTCCTGACAAAAGTCCTGACAAAAAAACGCCTTTCAAACTCACTTTAATTTTTCAAATCTTTGTTTTGATGCCATGAACTTCGGTTTTCATGGCTTGTACTTTTAACGACGTGTTCAATGTTCAGTGATGTAAACCAGCGCATTTAATGGAATCAATTGATAAAGTTCTACAACATCGCTGTTTCGCATGCGAATACAACCATGTGACATCGGTATCCCCATAGGCTCGCGATCTGGTGTGCCATGGATATAAATATAGCGTTGATAAGTATCACAGCCCTCACCTGCATTAAAGCCCGGTTCCAAACCACTTAGCCATAATATTCGAGATAAAATCCAATCCCGATCAGGATATGATGCGGCAAGTTGCTCATCGTAAACCTCTCCTGTCCATTGACGCGCTTTAAAAACTGCATTTTGAGGTTGTTGTCCACCAAACTTTTCAGCGACCTTATGCCAGCCACGTGGCGTCTTGCCACTATTTTCCTGTTCACCAATGCCATTTTTACCCGATGAAATGAGGTAAAACTTATTCAGTTTCGGCAAAGTTAAAGTTTGATCTTTCAAGTTAATCAGGATATCTGCTTGATCTTGGGTATATTCAGACATGCTCTTGCTCTTTCTGCTTATCTTTATCTTGTGGTTGTGTCTGCGGCGATGTTTCAATAGTCCTAATCTTATTTGGCTCTGGTCGTGTCCATAACCAAATGCCAACAATCAACATGGTTAAGTCAGTGAAAATCTTGACGGCAATCGGTGCTGATGTAAAAAGCATAATCAGACCACTCACAAACATCATGATCGATGCAAACCATTTTGCTTTGCGTGGGACTGTGCCATTTTCGCGCCAAGCGCGTAAGGTTGGCCCATATTTAGGATGATTCAACAACCAAGCATCCATTTGAGGCCAACCTTTTGAAGCCGCCCATGCCGCTAATATTAAGAAGACTGTCGTGGGCATTCCCGGCAATAAAGCCCCTATAAAGCCTAAAATGACAAAGACAACCACTAAGCTTCGCCAAAACAACGTCTTCATACCGCTACCCTGAACTTTCAATTCAGGTAGTATAAGATGTTTTTAACAATTATCCGTTGTTATTCTACATTATTCAAAAGGTTTCAATATGGCTGTAGCCCCGACAACGTCGTCTTATTTTGAGCCATGGTTGCAATTTAAACAGTCCTTAGTTCGCCAATTGGCTTTCTGTATTGCTAGCCCAAATATTCTGCAGCAAATTCCCAATGAACTCGAAATCCGCTATCCCTTTCATTTTCATCCAAACGAGCTTTGGCATAAATATTTTGAAGCCTACCTTCCCCGTTTAAAACAACTCGAACAACACCCAAGTGAATTAGTAGAATTTTTACAAAAATTAAAAAGTACTCGCCTTGGTTTACGTTTCGAAATGTTTATATGGTTTTGGCTTCTCGATCACCCATACCATCCCTACCAGTTACTCGGACATAGCATTCAAAAAATTGACGGCCCTCGTACAGTAGGTGAACTCGACTTTGTTTTAAAAAATACTGAAAGTGGTGAAGTTGAACATTGGGAAGTGGCTTTAAAATACTATCTAGCAGAGCGCGATTTTCAATTACCCTATTGGTATGGCTTAAATCGTAGTGATACTTTGGCTCGAAAGCTTAATCATTTTACCCAAAAACAATTCCAATTTGATGAAGCACTTGGGCAGCAGATTCAACAACGCTATTGCGTTTTAAAGGGCCAATTATATTTACCTATTCAGCGTACCAGCACATTGCCAAACTGGGTCAATCCTGCGCGTAGAATAGGTCAATGGGGACACGCTATTCCATCCACAAGTCAAGGCTATTATCGCTTACAACGACATGAATGGATCTGCGTGCAGCAGCAACCCACAAGTGAAACCGCTCATTGGTGGACAGATGGCCTGTATAAAAAAAGCAGTGATGAAAGCTATTATATGTATAGACAACCACGCTTGGTTTTACCGCAAATCACTTAAAATAACGGAAGACGAAATTTGTAGTTTAGTAGAAATTACATTAATTTACTTAATCACCATAAAAACCACCTACTGTTTAATACGGCCATTTTTTAATCTAAATCTCACATCAGAATAATTTATTCCTCTAAAAATTATTCTTTCATAATGGAGAATACAGTCAATGAAAAAAATTCTAGCTGCATCACTTATGGTCGCTTTTATACTGACAGGTTGTAATACAGTAAAGGGTATGGGTCAAGACGTATCTAAAGCTGGAGATGCGGTAACCAATACTGCAGAGAAAACTTCAGAAGAAATTCGCCGCAATTAATTTATTTCCCAAGATTTTATAAAAGAGCCCTATTTTTTTAATAGGGTTTTTTACGTCTAAATTTCCCTTCGCTTGTTGATTCGCCTATTATATTGCGACATTTTTGACTTCTGTATTTAGCATGACCTCAACAGCAACTCTTGATCTCAGCCTAGAACTACTTCGCCAACCGTCGGTGACACCGATTGACCATACCTGCCAGAACATTATGGCGGATCGTTTAGCCAAAATTGGCTTTAACATTGAAAATATGCGTTTTGATGATGTAGATAATCTTTGGGCACGTAAAGGGACTGAAGCACCAGTATTTTGCTTTGCAGGTCATACGGATGTAGTACCTACGGGTAACTTGGATGCATGGGGTTCTGACCCATTTCTTCCTGAAATTCGCGACGGTAAACTGTATGGTCGTGGCAGCGCAGATATGAAAACCGCGTTGGCAGCTATGGTTGTTGCTTCAGAACGTTTTGTTGCAAAGCATCCAAATCATAAAGGTTCGATTGCCTTTCTCATTACCTCTGACGAAGAGGGTCCTTCGATCAACGGGACTGTCAAAGTTGTTGAAACTTTAGAAGCGCGTAATGAAAAAATGACTTGGTGTTTGGTGGGTGAACCATCTAGCACCAACACACTTGGCGATATTGTTAAAAATGGTCGTCGTGGTTCGCTAAATGCCAATTTAACGGTTAAGGGTAAACAAGGGCACGTTGCTTACCCACATCTAGCGGTCAATCCAATCCATACAGCATCAAAGGCACTGGCTGAACTTTGCGATACCGTGTGGGATAATGGCAACGAATACTTCCCCGCAACATCTTTTCAAATTTCCAATATCAATGCCGGTACAGGAGCAACCAACGTTGTTCCGGGCACGATGAATTTACTCTTTAACTTCCGCTATTCAACAGAAGTGACGGCGGACGAACTCAAAGCACGCACCTTGGAAATTCTAGATCGTCATGGCGTTGAATATGACATCTCTTGGACCTTATCTGGTCTTCCATTCCTCACCCCTGTCGGTGAGTTAGTGAATGCCGCACGTGATGCCATTCGTGATGTTACAGGGACAGAAACTGAACTTTCGACCAGTGGTGGTACTTCTGATGGTCGATTCATTGCGCCTACAGGTGCACAGGTGCTTGAATTGGGTGTTTTGAATGCCACGATTCACCAAATCAATGAACACGTCAATGTGGAAGAGTTGGAGCCACTTTCTGAAATTTACGAAAAGATTTTAGAAAACCTGTTGGCTTAAGTATTCTCTGCAATATAAAAAAGGAACTCCATTGAGTTCCTTTTTTATATCTCGTTTTTGCAAATATTAAGCCGCTTGAAGCCCAATGCTATTTTGAATATTGGCTAAATTTGGAATATGAAATACCTGATCGGCCATGCGTACATATTGGAAAATATTGGCGTCTTTCACGGCTTTTTCTTCATCAACCACTTCAGAAATACGCAAACGAATGGTTTTCGGCATCTCATTACACATCAGTGCAAAACGCTGTCCAACATCATCCCCTTCAATGACCAAAGCCACACCCTGATTTTTTGCAGGATCATTGACTGAGAAAACAGGCAATTTCAATTCATGCCATTCAACAAAAGGAACATTGGTTGCACTATCAAGCGCTGATAGCACAATATTTTGTGGCAACAACATTGGCTCTTTACCATGACAGTCAATGATATACGCATCGATAAAACCGGTAGAAACCGTAATGAGATGTTGCAGTTCCTGCTGATCAATTTTATCGCTGACAACCTGAGAAACAGTATTTTGGCTCATAGATTACCCCTGCTTTTCTGCAATTAAAGCTTCAATATTGGCAAGCAATTCAGCTTCTTGGAATGGTTTACCCATATAGTGAGTCACACCTAAGCTAAATGCACGCTCACGATGTTTTTCACCTGTACGCGATGTAATCATAATGATTGGCAAGTCACGGTGAATGTCGTGGTGACGAACTAAGTTTGTCACTTCGAAACCATCCATACGTGGCATTTCAATATCAAGTAGCATCAAGTCTGGACGGACATTTTCAAGCTGTTCAATTGCATCCACACCATCTTTCGCTGTCACGATGTCATAACCTTGACGTTCAAGTAAGCGTGAAGTCACCTTACGTACTGTCACCGAGTCATCGACAATCATCACTAAACGACGCGCATTGGCTTGACGGCCCAAATCACGCTGTTCAGCTGAATGTTTAACACGCTGCGAAGTTTGAATCTGACGTGCAATATTTTGTCCATCCAAAATCAAACATACATGACCATCACCCAGAATCGTAGCACCTGCAATCGCGGCCACACTGGTAAATTGTTGACCAATTGGTTTCACCACGATTTGAGAACGTGATCCCACCAGCTGATCGACCAATAAAGCAATGGTTTGACCACTGTTGCCTTTTATTAGCAATACAGGCAATGAATGGCCGACATTATTTAAACGTGGAATTGGCTGATTACCCACAAACTCTGATAGATAACGTAGTTTGTAATTGGTGCTGTCAATTTTAAACACGTCATCCTTACTATTGAAGTAAGTTTCGAGTGCCGTAGGTGCAATACGGACAATACGTTCAATTTGCGCTAATGAAATCGCATATTGCTGATCGCCCGCTTTCACCATCAAGGCATCGCTGACCGCTACTGTGGTTGGTACACGAATGGTAAAGGTCGTCCCTTTACCTAACTCAGACTCAACGGAAACATGACCACCCAAGGCTTTAATTTCACTTTGCACCACATCCAGACCAACACCACGACCCGAAATTTGCGTTACCGATTGTGCCGTTGAGAAACCTGGATGGAAGATCAATTGCAAGATTTCTTGTTTATCGAGGAACTGATCCGCTTTGATTAAACCAAGTTTTAAGGCTTTGTCTTTAATTTTGGTTTCATCAATCCCTTTACCATCATCACTGAAAGACACCAGTACATCAGTACCCTGACGACTAATGTTCAAGACGATGCTACCTACTTCTGGCTTTTTTAAAGCCAAACGGTCAGCAGTATCTTCTAAACCATGGTCGACCGCATTACGCAGCATATGTTCAAATGGTGTCACCAAACGCTCTAAGATCGTACGGTCCAATTCACCTTCTGTATTTTGAACAATCAATTCTGCAGGACGGTTCAAGGTCGAAGAGGTTTGACGCACAATACGTTGTAAACGTGGTAACAAACGATCAAATGGCACCAAACGGGTACGCATCAGACTTTCTTGAATTTCTGACTGAATACGTGATTGTTGTAATAACAGACCTTCCGCATCACGGATTTTTTCTGCCAAAGTACTCTTGAAGTCAACCAAATCCGACGCAGATTCGGCTAGAGATTTTGACAATTGGTTAATCGATGAATATTGGTCCATCTCCAATGGGTCGAAATCCGCATAGCGTGAATTTTCAGAACCATGTTTGGCAATAATTTGTGACTCAAGCTCACCATCCATTCGACGTAACTGGTCAGCAAGTCGCTTAATTGCTAACTCCATTTCATTCAAGGTATTGCCTAGCTGACCTAAGTCCATCTCAATACGTGAACGGTTAATCGAGTTTTCGCCTGATAAGTCAATCATCTTCTCGACGAGATCAGCCGAGATACGAATCATCTCATTACTGTTATCAGAAGAATTCGCTTCTGACCATTCACCCAACATAGATGGCGGTTCAACACCATCACCTTGAATAAATTCAAAGCCTTTGCTGACAATACCTTGTTCTAATTCTGCAACACGGTTTGGCAATTGAACTGTAACATCCACATATTGAATGGACTCTAAGCTCAATTTAATGCTGTCAAAATTACTATAGTCATGGTTGAAGATCGCTTCTTTTAACCATGCTAAGGTTGTTTTGAGTAAGCCGTCATACGCATTTGAGTTGAAATGATGAACAGCGAAATGCTCAAATGTCGTTTCTAGTTGATACGCAATTGCGGCAACAGGTTCATTTTCAACCATACGCGCTCCACCCTTAATACTGTGGGCAGCACGTTGTAATTGAAGCAATACGTTACGGTCACTTCGTTGCTCAGTCCATTGATTTAATAATTGAACGGCTTGTTCAAGAATTTCCTCAGACTCTTCAAGGAAGGTTTCTTCCATGACCGAACGTAGATCATCATCTGGATGCTCAACATGTTCAGCAACCGCATGTTCAAGATGTTCAACAGCGGACTCAGTGTGAGCAGTCGTTTGAGCTTCAACCACTGCTTCTGCAGTGTCTTCAACAACATTCATCGGCTCTGACACCGATACATCTGGTTCTACTGCTGCTTGTTCAGTTTCAGCTAAAATAGGAGCCGAAGCCAATGCAACAGGTTCTGAATGTTCTCCTGCCACAATTGACTGAATATTCCTTAGAATATCGATCACATTATTCGCTGGGTAGTCGATCCCTTGGTCACGAATGGTTTGAATACGATCTGAAATATCATCCTGCACCAAGCGAATAATTTGAATTAACGCAGGAGTAATCGAAATTTGCTGACGAATAATGCGCTCATAAATCGACTCCAATTCATGCGAAATTAAACCCACATGAGACGCGGCAATCATATTTGCACCACCTTTTAGGGTATGCAAATAACGCATTAAATTATTCAAAGCTGAAGTATTGGTCTGATCACGTGTCCAAGTACTGAGGTCTTGGTCAATCCCCACCAATAATTCTTCTGCCTCTTCAATAAAGATCCCTAAAAGATCTTCATCAAAGTCATTATTCGCATCCGCCGCTTGCATCTGTTGATGATCAAGTTGGATACGCTGACTTAATTGTGCAAAGTCTACTGCTGTTGTATTTGGAACAGCGGCTTTATCTTCTGCAGTGGCAACAGGTTCGGCAACGATATTGGCTTCTTGTGTAGTCGTTGCTGCAACTGCTTCAATGTCTTGTTGAACAAATGCAGCTAGCTCATTTAAGAAACGCTGAACCTCTTCACTTAACACCACACGCTGACCCGCAGCTAAGGTGTCAAATAAGTGAATGAATTCTTGATGTGCTTGCGCAAATAACTCATAGCCATAATCAGCATGGAGTAATTCAGGCTTTTCAATTAAAGACTGATACGCTGCACGCAGTTGAGTTGTGAAATCATGGATTCCAACAGACGCACGATTATCCGTATGTTCAATCAACTCTAAAGCTTGCTGACTGAGCTGTTGAATATAGTCTGGGAATTCAGCAAGGGCACGTTTATCAAACTCAAATTCAGCATCTAATAACTGATCAATATTTAATTCGATTAGTTTAGAAACCAAACCTTGCGGATTATCTTCAGGCGCCAATTGATCTTGGCTTGCAAAACCATAATCATCCCAAGCGGCTTTAAAGGTTTCATAAATAGACGCAAGATTTGCCTTATATCCTGAACGCAGCACGTGTAAATAATCACGAACAAATTCAGCATATTGAATCAATAAAGCAGTTTCTTTCGAGCTCGATACGATTTCGTCTTGTAATAAGGTTTTGAATAAGTTTTCAACTTTTGAACTGGCTTCAAAAATCTCTTCGATTTGCGCCATTGATGAACTACCACGCAAGGTGTGTAGCGCGCGAATCAAGCCATTATAGTCTTGTGATTTACTGTCATCAGATTGGAGGAACTGATCAATCGTTTGTAGATGTTCTTCAGCTTCTTCAATAAAAATGCTCACTGTCTCTTCGACCAGTGACGCATCTGCATCCACTTGCTCAAGAACAGGTTCTGATTCAACGACCACATCAATCGTGCTTTCAAGCACTTCTACAGGTGACGTAGCTTCAACATCAGTCAGTTCTAAACCAGTGACATCATCTTCAGATTTTAATTGATCTGCCAGTTTTAATAATTCTTCGAGTGCAGGCTCAAGGCTGATATTTTGTTGTAATTGTTGCCCCATTAAAACCAATGGACGTAAGTCAACATCCAATTCGGCAACATTTTTAAACCGTGGATAGAGCTTATATTGATAAACATTTAAAACTGTTTGTGCAAACTTTTGAACGGTCGGCGTTAACTGTACCGAACCCGCAATAACACGGTTCAGCGTATCTTCAACTGCCCATGCAGATTCACCCGCCGATTTTGCCCCGACCATACGACCCGAACCTTTCAGGGTATGGAAATGACGACGAATCGTCGTTAAAGTGTCTTTATCTTGTGGATTTTCCAACCAAGTTGTAAATAAACCCGCTAGTTCTTCAAAGATTTCTTCTATTTCTTCAACAAAAATCTCTAAAATTTCTGCATCTTGATCAAGATAACTATCTTCAGGAAGCGTAGTTGTTTCAACTAAATTTTTTAATATTTCTTTCATAGCTAAGGCTTCTTATGTTTTGCCACCAAGAAGGTTGCTCAAACTTAATTGTAACCATCACCTAAGACTTAACTGTGACGTTAAGTTCACCTTATCGATGTGTTATCTGTAATCGGTGCAGTACCCTAACCGTAGCTAAGGTACTGCAGGTTTGCGCCTGACTTACTCTGGGAGTTTAAAGTCAGATACAGATTCACGTAATGATTCAGCCATGTTCGCCAATTCAGATACCGAACGTGCAGTATCAAATGTTGCACTGGTGGTTTGCGAGGTAATTTCTTGTACAACGTTCATCGTTGTCGCAATATGACCTGCTGAAGCAGACTGAAGTTTTGCAGCATCCGAAATGTTTGCAATCAGTTTCGCCAAGTTACCCGATACAGACTGAATTTCATCCAGTGCTACGCCGGCATCCTTAGACAAGTTCGCACCACGTACAACTTCCGAAGTCGTTTGTTCCATTGAAATTACGGCTTCGTTAGTATCCGTTTGAATAGTTTTTACCAAGCCTTCAATCTGCTTGGTTGCAGACGCTGAACGTTCCGCAAGACGCTGTACCTCATCCGCTACCACGGCGAAACCACGACCTGCCTCACCTGCCATCGATGCCTGAATTGCTGCGTTTAATGCCAAGATGTTCGTTTGGTCGGCAATATCGTTAATCAATGCGACAATGTTACCAATCTCTTGAGAAGACTCACCCAAACGTTTAATACGTTTTGAAGTTTCCTGAATCTGTTCACGAATCGTGTCCATACCTTCAATTGAACGGTTTACAACATCTGCACCGTTTGCAGCAATTTGTACTGAACGTTCTGCTACGACAGCTGATTCTTCAGCGTTCGAAGATACTTGGTCAATCGACATTGCCATTTCGTTAATCGCGGCAGATGCACCAGCAATCTCTTGCGCCTGATGCTCAGATGCTTCTGCAAGCTGGTTGGTAATACCCTGCGTATTCGCCGTATATTGTGCAACTTCTTGAGAAGTTTCTGTAATACGCGATACAAGGTCACGTAATTGGTCGATTGCGAAGTTAATCGAGTCGGCAATCGCACCGGTAAAGTCTTCAGATACCGTCGCATACGAACGCAAGTCACCGTCTGCAAGATCGGCAATTTCATCGAGTAAACGTAAAATCGCGTTCTGGTTACGGTCATATTCTTCTTGAAGACGGGTTACACGGAATTTATCAGATTGACCACGTAAAGAAAGAAGTTTGAATACACAGATCAAGAAGGCTGTTAATGCAAGAATCAACAGTACCGCAGGTAAAATGGTTTTCAGACCAGTGTTAGAAGACAATTGATTTAAATTACCCAACAAATTGTCTGACTCAGCAAAAATTTGTGAAGATGCTTTACGTACGTTCACAATTTGTGTTGAGTTTTTCAAAATCGTCGCTGAAGCTGATTTTAATACGTCGTCATATTCGGCTTTAATACCTTCAAGTGATTCACGTAATTCAGGGCTTTCAATACGCTGTACACCGAGCTCTGCACTACCGTCCAATTGAGCATTTAAGTACAAACCGAAGGTTTCCGTATCGGCACTGAAGTCATCCGCAGACTCACGTGAGCTATCAGAACCTGAAAGCACCGAACTGATCGAACGTAAAATACGTTCCGCAATGAATACTTGGTTTTTCGCAATAACCACCTGGTTCGAAGGCATGTCTTGACGCGCCATTTGATCGACCATCAGGTTATATTCCGCCTGAATCCCCGGAATGGTTTCACCAATCGCGATGTTCGTGTCATATAACTTGTTAATGATTTTTTGTTGCGAAGTAATCAAGTCAATACTTTTTGAAACTTCAGCCCACTGCGTATCTACAGATTTCAGCGCATCGGTATTCGCATGAATATCTTTTACTGTTTCTAAGTTTTCTTTGAACGAATCTTGAGAGGCAATTAATTTTTTCATTGCATCTTCAGTACCTGAAGCAGTTGCCTCAGTTGCTTGACGCGAAATTGTTTGCGAAAGAAGACGGAGTTCACCCAAACTTTGCGTTAATTGGTTACCGCGAGGAACGCTATAGAATAGGTATAATAAAATGATCGTTGCCAGTACTAATGAGCCAATCGCACCATAAATAAATGGTTTGGATTTTTCACTATCACCAAAAACTCGAGATAATTGATCTGTCTGTGATTGCAGTTTTGCCAGAAAAGCATTACCGCCTTTACGACCACTGGTGCTTTCACCCGTATTTTTCTTTTTAAGTTTAAAGCCCATTCAGCTTCTCCCCGATTACGCCTTCTTTCGTTCGTGCGCGACAATTAATTTATAAATTTTATAGATGCGTTCATGTATTTTGGATTTTGCAGTAAACGACTGAAGAGAAATACATTCCACTGCTGGTTATGCTGGTGGAAATACCCCTGACAATATTCCTGTAAATTTCGATCCAACTCATTATGTTTAGAAAAATAACTTTTCTTATTAAAGTGTTGAATACCCAAAACTTGATCGACTACCAAACCGACATAATGGTCATTATGACTAATACATAAAACTTTTTGAGTGGGTGAAAAACTACTTCGATGACCGGTTATATATTGTGCTAGGTCAGACAAAGAAAGTAAGCGTCCCCGAATATTGGCTAGTCCCATCACCCAAGGTTGGGTATTGGGAACTGGCGTATATTTTGGTGGGTAGATCACTTCAGCTACTTCACCTAAAGGAGCAACGTAATATTGCCCCATCATCTCAAAAGCAATGCCTGACCATCGGTTTACTTCATTTTCAGTGGAAACATAATTTTTGTTTCCTCGTTTTGCGATTCGAAGTAATTCGATAAATCCATTTGCTGCCATAGAGCTTTATCCTGCATTGAGGTGTTGCTTAATCACATCAATTAATTGTTTTTCGTCTACAGGTTTAGTTAGATAATCAGAAGCACCTTGGCGTTTACCCCAAACACGGTCAGTTGCCTGATCTTTGGTACTTACAATGACAATCGGAATATGTTTGGTGGTCGCACCACGTGCAATTTGACGTGTTGCTTGGAAACCATTCACACCCGGCATTACCACATCCATTAAGACCAAGTCTGGTAACTCAGCTTGAGCCATTGTCACCCCATCTGCCCCATTTGAAGCTTCAATCACTTCAAATCCGTGTTTACCTAAAATTTCTTTAAAACGGAAAGTTTCTGTTGGTGAATCATCAACGATTAGGATACGTGCCATGCTTTTTCCCCCAAAAATAAAAAATCTAATTAAGCTGTAACGTGATTACGGATTGCATTCAGCAATTCATCTTTACTGAATGGCTTCGTTAAGTATTCATCCGAACCCACAACACGACCCTTCGCCTGATCAAATAAACCGTCTTTACTTGAAAGCATAATCACAGGAATATTTTGATAATTTTGAGAGTTTTTAATCAGGGCACAAGTTTGATAGCCATCAAGACGTGGCATCATAATATCGACAAATACGATATCTGGATTCGCATCTGCAATTTTTGAAAGTGCTTCAAAACCATCTACAGCAGTGACTACTTCACATCCTTCACGCTGAAGCAGCGTTTCGGCCGTACGACGAATGGTTTTTGAATCATCAATTACCATGACTTTTAGATTTTGGAATTTATCGTCCATTTATTGACCCTACCCATTGAGGATGTACAAACAATTAAGTTAGCAGCATTATTATTTACAAGTTGTGAACATTTTTAACATATCTTTACTTGCGTTTTCAATGAACATTTTCTGCGCAAACACACAAGATTTCTTGTTTTTATTAACTGCTTCACACTTTCCGATGACCAACGATTTTTTTTTAACTTGGAATAGTATTTAATTGTCTTAATTAAGCATATTATAGCAAGATTATTACTTTAAAATAAGTAATTTAGTCAACTTTAAACTGGGGAGTACAAGGTTGAGTCCGTTTACAAAAAAAATTCACTTGATTGGCCTTAAACATTTCTCAAAAAAAGTCATTCTGACGACTTGTTTACTGGCTTATACCCCGCTTTTATTTGCTGCACCAACCAATACGCAGCAACCACAAAAGGCGACTTGGTATCGTTACTATGACAGTAAAGGCATAGCAAACATCAGTACCAATGTGACACCAAATCACATCCGCTATGGTTATGAAGCACTTGATCAAAATATGCAAGTGATTAAACGTAACCGCCCCTACAATGCTGAAGCTGATGTTAGACAAGCTCCTCAGCGTGCTGCTCAAGCACGTCAGCAAGCATCAGATATCAAACTTAAAAAAGCCTATACAAATAGCCGAACTGCGGCCATTAAAAAGCGTGATGCACTGACGGGTATACGTAAACAGATCGTGTTTGAACAAGAACAATTAAAACAATTACAAAATGATCGTGTATTATTTGTTCGCCAAGAACGTGAACATTTTCGAAAAGGTGAAACCGTTCCGGCAAAATTAAAAACAATGTTGGATAATAATCAAAAAAATATGGTAGCGAAAAAAGAATACATTCAATCGTTACAAACTCGCTATCGAAATACAGAAGCTGAATACGACAGAATTATTACGCGTTTAAAAGCGATGGAATAAACTTGTTATTCAATTGCTTTTGTAGACCGCTGATATAAGGACCATTATGCAATCTGCACAGCAATCATCCCCTTTTTTAAAGCTTAGCCTGCTTTGCATAAGCCTGACTTTGGCTGCATGTCAAAAAGAAGATCCGCAGCAAAGTGTAAAACCAGAAAATAAGATTGAATTGATTCAACAAGATCTGGTGACGATCGAACAAGGCAACGCCATTTCAAAAACAGCCTTTACAGGCACCATTCGGGCAGTCAATCAGAGCAGTATTCAAGCCCAAGTCACTGCGACTGCAACCAATGTTAATGCAGAGGTCGGACAACGTGTCAGCAAAGGCCAAGTGTTGGTGCATTTAAATAATCAAGACAATGCCGCACGTCTTGCTCAATCACAAGCAAACCTTGCATCAACGCAAGCTCAAGCCAATCAAGCCAAACTGATGATGGAGCGCAAACAGCGTTTGCTGAATCAAGGCTTTATTTCCAAAGTAGAGTTTGAACAAAGTCGTGTCGATTACCAAGCTCAACTGGAAAATGTTCGCGCCCAACAAGCCAATGTCGATATTGCACGTAAAGCCAATCAAGACGGCACCATTTATAGCCCTATCCAAGGCGTGATTACCAAACGTGATGTTGAACCGGGACAAACGGTTGCTGCGGGACAAACCCTTTTTGAAATCGTCAATCCAGACCAATTGGAAATTCAAGCCAAATTACCAAGTGATCAGCAAGCTGCACTGAAAATTGGACAAAAAATTGAATATAACATCCAAGGCAATAGCAATTTACTCACTGCACAAATCAGTCGGATTTCACCGATTGCTGATCAAGCAAGTCGCCAAATTGAATTTTTTGCAGCCCCAAATGAAACCATTACATCATTAAGTATTGGTGCTTTTGTCGAAGGCCACATCTTAGGCACGGATAATATTTCAGGCCAAAAAATTCCACTCGACACCATTCAAAGTCTAAAAGATAAACCTTACGTCTGGGTCATTCGTCAAAATAAAATTGCCAAAGTACCTGTACAAATTTTGAATCAGAGTTATAGCAATAACACCGCGATTGTTCAGGGCTTACAAAATAGTGATCTGATCAGCCGAATTAAATTTAATGATTCAGATATCAAACAAGATGTAAGTATCAGCCAAAATTAAAAGAATAAGGCAGGACAGTTGTTATGTGGTTAACCCGAATTAGTGTGAAATATCCTGTTTTCACTATCATGATGATGTTCTGTCTGATGGTACTAGGACTCGCATCTTGGCAACGTATGGGTGTTGAAGAGTTTCCTGATATCGACTTCCCTTTTGTTGTTGTCTACACCAACTATCCGGGTGCTTCTCCTGAGTCTGTCGAATCTGAAATCACCAAGAAACTTGAAGATCAGATCAATACCATTTCAGGCCTCAAGCAAGTCATTTCTCAATCCAGTGAAGGTTTATCCACGGTTATTGTCGAATTTAATCTAGATGTCTCGT
This sequence comes from Acinetobacter sp. YH01024, assembly GCF_013420195.1. NCBI lineage: Bacteria > Pseudomonadati > Pseudomonadota > Gammaproteobacteria > Moraxellales > Moraxellaceae > Acinetobacter > Acinetobacter sp. YH01024. Next base: position 98,292 of record NZ_VOYQ01000004.1, on the reverse strand, counting down.
CCTCTGTAGCTGCACAGGATATTCGAGATAAAATTGCACCAGTAACCGCACAATTTCGTGATGAAATTGATGACCCCATCGTAGAACGTTATGACCCTACTGCCAGTGCGATTATGTCGATTGTTTTTGAATCGAAGGACATGTCTTTACGTGATTTGAGTTCCTATCTGAATCAACGGATTGTGCCCCAGCTTAGAACGGTTCCCGGTGTCGGTACGGTCAATTTATTGGGTGATGCACAGCGTCAAATTCGTATTCAAGTAAATCCGCAAAAATTACAAAGTTTCGGGATTGGGATAGACCAAGTTATAAACACCCTAAAATCTGAAAATATTGAAGTTCCAGGGGGGACTTTAAAACAAAAGAACTCAGAATTGGTGGTCGAAATTAAATCTCGGGTTATTCACCCAAACTCATTCGGTGATTTAGTGGTTGCCAATAAAAATGGCGCGCCGATTTATCTCAAACAAATTGCCGAAATAGAAGATAGCCAAGCTGAAATGGAGTCGAGTGCTTATCTGAATGGTAAAACAGCCGTCGCTGTCGACATTCTGAGAAGTTCGGACTCTAATGTGATTGAGGTTGTTGATAATACCCGTAAAACCTTAAGTAAAATCCAAAAGCAATTGCCGCAAGGCACGACCGCAGAAATTGTGGTTGATTCTTCAAAAGGTATTCGTGGCAGCATTAAAGACGTGGCACGTACGATTTTTGAAGGTGCAGTACTTGCGGTACTCATTGTATTGTTATTTCTCGGCTCATTTCGTTCGACAGCCATTACAGGTTTAACCCTACCGATTTCGCTACTAGGTACCCTCACCTTTGTTTGGATTTTTGGTTTTACCATCAATATGATGACCCTACTGGCTCTCTCACTGAGTATCGGTCTCCTGATTGATGATGCCATTGTAGTACGCGAAAATATTGTCCGCCATGCCGATATGGGCAAGGACCACGTCACCGCTGCACTCGACGGCACAAAAGAAATTGGTTTAGCTGTATTGGCCACAACATTGACCATTGTCGCGGTATTTTTACCTGTGGCATTTATGGGCGGCATTATTGGGCGTTTCTTCTATCAATTTGGTGTAACCGTCAGTACCGCTGTACTGATTTCAATGTTTGTGAGTTTCACCCTTGACCCGATGTTGTCTGCTCACTGGGCAGAGCGCCAAGATCCAAATAAAAAGCCGGGTAAAATCAAACGTTTTTTTAACTGGATTTCGGGCAAGCTCGACAACCTAAGCCATCATTATGAAAAATTACTCAAGCTTGCTTTAAAATTTAGGCTCATTACCCTTTTAATCGCCGTCGCGTCTTTATTTGGTGCATTAGGTTTATCCAAAATGATCGGAACTGAATTTGTACCCGTACCAGACAAAGGTGAAATTCGGATCAAATTTGAAACACCAATTGATGCAACCCTTGAATATTCGCAGGCTAAGCTTAAGCAAGTAGATCGTATCATTCGCCAACATCCAGAAGTCAAAGCCACTTATGGTGCAATTAATAGTGCCACTGATCGCGGCAAAAACCATGCTAGCATTCGTGTCACTGTTTCACCACGTACGGAGCGTAGTCAAACATTAACGGATCTCAACAATGAATTCCGTACCCGCTTAAAACATGTAGCAGGTATTACCATTACCTCGATTGCCTCAGCTGATGAAACAGTTTCGGGCGGCCAAAAGCCGGTAATGATCTCGATTAAAGGACCAGACTTAGATGAGTTACAACGCATTTCAGATCGATTCTTGGTTGAAGTTGCCAAAGTCGAAGGTATTGTCGACTTAGAAAGCTCACTCAAAGAACCTAAACCGACCTTAGGTGTACATATCAATCGCGTTTTAGCCAGTGATTTAGGTTTATCCGTCAATCAAATCGCCAATGTATTACGCCCTCTTCTTGCGGGTGATAATGTAACAACGTGGAAGGATGATAAAGGCGAAACCTATGATGTAAATTTAAGACTCACTGAAGATCAGCGTCGACTGCCAACTGACATTCAAAGCATGTACATCACATCACAAAAAACCGATGCTGCAGGCTTACCTATTTTAGTTCCATTGGCAAGTGTGGCAAGCTTTGAAGAAACACTTGGTGCTTCACAAATTAACCGTCGTGATCTGGCACGTGAAGTAATGGTTGAAGCCAACACAGCAGGACGTCCTGCGGGTGATATTGGTGCCGAAATCAATGAGATAGAGAAAAACTTCGACTTGCCACCAGGTTATAGTTTTGTCACGCAAGGTGCCAATAAAGATATGGCTGAGTCTGCGGGTTATGCAATGACAGCGATTACCCTCTCTATTGTATTTATTTATATTGTTTTGGGTTCACAATTTAATAGCTTCATTCACCCTGCAGCCATTATGGCTTCATTGCCCTTATCATTGATTGGGGTGTTCTTAGCCTTATTCTTATTTAATTCAACCATGAACCTCTTTTCCATTATCGGGATTATTATGCTCATGGGCTTGGTGACAAAGAACGCAATTCTACTCATCGACTTTATTAAAAAAGCCATGGATCATGGTGTAGATCGTTATGACGCAATTATTGAAGCAGGTAAAACCCGTTTACGCCCCATTTTAATGACCACCAGTGCAATGGTGATGGGTATGGTTCCGCTTGCACTTGGTCTAGGTGAAGGCGGTGAACAAAGCGCGCCAATGGCACATGCCGTGATTGGCGGAGTGATTACTTCTACCTTACTGACACTCGTGGTTGTTCCAGTGATTTTTACCTATTTGGATGATTTCCGAAACTTCCTTGCACGTCAGGCCAAAAAAATCATGTCATAATGACAAAATCTAAAATGAGGTGACTTTGGAAAATGTTCACCTCATTTTTTATTGTATACTCTCCACTTTAACGCTTAATTTTTTAGGACAGTTTCCATGCGCGCGAGTCGCTTTTTATTTGCAACGTTAAGAGAAACCCCAAACGATGCTGAAGTTATTTCACATCAGCTTATGCTTCGTGCCGGGATGATTCGTAAATTGGCTTCAGGTTTATACACTTGGCTGCCGATGGGCGTTCGCGTATTAAATAAAGTTGAAGCGATTATCCGCGAAGAGATGGATCGTGCTGGTTCACTTCAAGTCCTGATGCCTGTCACTCAACCCGCATCTTTATGGGAAGAATCAGGTCGTTTCGTACAATATGGTCCAGAACTTTTACGTTTTAAAGACCGTCATAACAATGACTTTGTACTTGGCCCTACACATGAAGAAGTGATTACAGATCTTGCTCGCAATGAATTGAAAAGCTATAAGCAATTGCCTGCAAACTTCTACCAAGTACAAACCAAATTCCGTGACGAAATCCGCCCTCGTTTCGGTGTGATGCGTTCACGTGAATTCATCATGAAAGATGCCTATTCTTTCCATGTTGACCAAGCTTCTTTACAAGAAACCTATGACAAGATGTATGCAGCTTATTGCAAAATTTTCACTCGTTTAGGTTTAAATTTCCGTCCAGTTCAAGCGGATACAGGTTCAATTGGTGGTTCTGGTTCACACGAATTCCACGTCCTTGCGTCTAGCGGTGAAGATGACATCGCATTCTCTACAGAGTCAGATTATGCTGCTAACGTAGAAATGGCGGAAGCAGTATTAGTAGGTGAACGTGCTGCTCCAACTAAAGCACTTGAAATTGTTGATACACCAAATCAAAAAACCATAGCTGATGTTTCTGAATTCCTTAAATCAAAACCTGCTCAATCTGTAAAAGCATTGTTGGTTCAAGGTGTTGCTGAAGAAGGTAAAGCTGCGCCAGTGGTTGCCTTATTCCTACGTGGCGACCATGAACTGAATGAAATTAAAGCTGAAAAACACCCATTAATTGCTGCTCCATTGGCCTTTGCAACTGAAGCACAATTGGCTGACTTAGGTTTAACGGCTGGTTTCTGTGGCCCTCAAGGCTTAACCGAAAAAGGCATTACCGTTATTGTTGACCGTGCAGCGTCTGTACTTTCAGACTTTGTTGCTGGTGCAAACCAAGTCGATAAACATGCTGTAGGTGTAAACTGGGAACGTGATGCACAATACACCGAAGTTTATGACCTGCGCAATGTTGTTGAAGGTGACCCTTCTCCAGACGGTCAAGGTACGATCTTGATTAAACGTGGTATCGAAGTTGGTCATATCTTCCAGTTGGGTCAAAAATACTCTGAAGCACTTGGCTGTAAAGTCTTAGGTGAAGACGGCAAACCTCTCGTTGTGACTATGGGTTGCTACGGTATTGGTGTAACCCGTGTTGTCGCTTCTGCAATTGAACAAAACTTCGATGACAAAGGAATTATCTGGCCGTCTGCTATTGCTCCTTTCGAAGTTGCTATTGTGCCAATGAATGCGCATAAATCACCGCGCACGTTAGAAGCAGCTGAAGCACTGTATGCAGAATTAACTGCTGCTGGTTATGATGTTCTTCTAGATGATCGTAATGAACGTCCAGGTGTTAAATTCTCTGATATCGAGTTAACAGGTATTCCACACCGTATTGTCATTGGCGAGAAAGGTTTGGATGCTGGTACATTTGAGTACAAAGGTCGCCGTGATGAAGAATCAAGCAACTTGAGTAAAGAAGACCTTTTAGCAAAAATTGCAAAATAATTTGCGCTAAATATAAAAAAATCCCGCTAAGTGCGGGATTTTTTTATATTAAATACTTTAAGCCTTAACAGAATTTCAGCCCGCCGAAGCAGTTAGAACGAAACTCCTGTCCAGAAAGTTTTAAATTGTTTAATGGGAAATCAATTAATGACGGGTTTTTAATTTCTTTAACATCTAAAGCCGAACCTGCAACACAACCAAAGATTAAATCTCCACAATTACGAACATTGGTACTTAAGTCATGGTTAATTCCAGCGATCGTTTGTTTCAACACTTCATCCGTAATCGCCACTTTATCTGAAGGTGTAATACTCCCCAAATCGACCTCATCTTCCATCGCCAACCACCAACCTCTTTCTGCTGCAACTGCAGCACCAGGCCAGAGTATTTTTTGAGCTTGTAAGGATAACGAAGCAGGGTTATTTAAATATAGTGCGTGAATCAAACCTAAACTTTGATTTACCGTAATATCGGTTTTTAGCCCAGTAAGATAGCCTGTTACGTCTTTATTCAAATTAATATTTAACCCAAGTAGAGAGATCTGAGCTTCTAATGGACCACTAAAATCTAGACGATCAACAGTTCCTGTACCCTTTAACTGTACATCTGTCATTCGATTACCACTTACAACAGTAGCTGGAATCGTAAAAGGAGCTGTGGTTGATTTTAAATTAAAGGAATAATTATCTGATTTGTAGTGAAGCGGTAGATCAACTTCTGCACCAAATAATGTCCCCTTAACAGCCCCTTCAATGTATTGCTGCGTAGAAGCATAGTCCATCACACGCTCAGCAGTTGTTGCAACACCCGCAGACGCTTTTGTTTTCATATAACCACTAAAGGTATTGATACCATTGGGTGTATTGCTATTTTCTGTACCTAATGTCATTAACCCAGAAATTTTTTCAGCGCTCAGACGAAAGCCCATCACTTCACGAGTTGCAGCTGATTTGGGATCTTTAATTGCAATTTCGATAAAAGGATTGGTCAACAAAGCAGAAGTTGCCGCACGTTCATCAGACGTATAATTGCTATTTACAGGCAATCCACTCAATGAAATATGATCGATATCAATATCACAAGCACCTGAGCCATTTGCACCACCACAACCCAATTGCAGCTTTTTAATATTGGCATTGAGCTCCATTTCAGCTTCTAAACCAAGCTTATAAAAGCCGACATTGGATTGGTCTACGGCTTGTCCACTCTCATCCACAGAATTATACCCCTGCGTATATTCCATGGAGAGTAATGCTTGACCATCAACTTTTGATAAGCTTTCATCATCTAAAGCCATCATTGCATGAGATAAGCTACTCATCGCAAATGTCGAGAAGATCAAACCTCTGATTAACTTCTTTTTCATAACAAATTCCCTGTTCGTTATTTTATTTATTTGTTATTGATTTAATATTATTAGCGTGGAGTAATCCCCATGGTGCTTCGCATTGTTCCACCGGTTAGGGCTATATCCGCCATCTTTTGCATATTGCCATTTGTTAACATCGATACTTCTGCACGAAACGCTTTAGACATATTATTGGTTGGATTGAATTTCACCTGATTATCAAACTCTACCGAATCTTGTTTCATTTTAATTCGAGCATCAAAACCTAGATCGCCCTGCATTTTATTAATATTGATACTTGAAGCTGAAACGACACCGCTGGCATTTACATCTTCATTCATCAAACTTAAATAGCTTCCCATAACTTTTTGATCTTTCTTTTCAGCATCTGTTAATGCTTTAAATTCAAAGCTTCCACGAAAAGATAAATAATTATTTTCTGCACTGTCATTTAGGCCCGGTACTATAAATAGCTCACCTTTACCATCAAGTTTAAACGCAATATTCGTCAACACATCATCACGTTTAGAGAAATTATCTAAAGGTACTGTAGTCCCACATTTGGCAGAAGCTGTAGTCGCACAGTTATAGGTTGAACCCGGAAGTTGACCAATCGCTAACTCGGCATTAGCTGCAATCAATAAATTATCTGCACGTACATAGATGCCATCATTTTCATAACCAATCACACCATCAGATTGAATAAGGGCATTGATGTTTCGTAAGCCTGCATAATAATTGACTTCTTGACCATTAATACCTTTTTTACCATCAATCAAAATAATGGAAGTTGTACTTGGTGTTCCTGTTTTTTTATCAACACCATAACCATCTGTGCTCATTACAAGGTTATAGCCAATACCTGATTTTTCAGCCGCATTTTTATAACTGTATTTTTTCTCTGATAATGCAACATTGGCATTCATATTATAAATCGGGATACCAATCCCCCAACTGTTGTCATTACTTGCAATTGCAGCAATTGAGTTATCAGAAATAAATCGTGCGGTACGCGCGATGGACTGAAAATCCATACCACGAATCGCCACAAGTGCAAAATTTCCACCCGCCGTTTGATTTGACAGATTCTGGGTTAAAACATTATTGGTTAAGCCTAATGTCGCTTTTAATTTATCATTTACCAGAAAATCAAGGCTTTTGGCTTGAATGGTATTGATATAAATATCGCCAAAATCAATATAGGCATTTTTATCAGCAACTAAAGACGTTAAATTAGAAAATTCAATGGCATAACTACCAATACCCGTATGGCCAATTTCTAAGGTTGTCGGTGCTTGACCTGCAACAAGACTCGGATCATCCTTTGAAGTAAAATCCGCGCGCACTCCTAAATGTAAACCACCTGAACCAACAGACTCATATCCTGAAGCTTTCGTTGCTAGACCAAAATCTTTGATTCCTTCTTGATTGGCATTTAAGGCCACTCGTGCATTAGTGACAGCACCCGATGCTCCCATACGAATTAAATTGCGCTGTGCACCACCATCGGTACCGTAACGTAGATCGATATTAACGCCGGGGTTTGTGGCATCGCTACGTGAGCTATGCACATCTGATGTGTCCTTGACCCGCCCCAAATTGACCGTATGATCTTTGCTCCCTGTGGATTTTGTGGTGAGAACAATGCCTTCATCAGCTGCAACATACATATAACCTGAACCAGCAAAGTTAAAGTTAAAGTCCTTTAAGGTTACGCTATGTCCATTCATACCATGACTAATACTGGCATTTTGCAATTGAAATTCCATATACGCCGTATCATTACGGTTAAATAGACCATTGCTGGTTTCAAGTAATACTTTTAAAGGTGAAGATGTTGCAATCGTAAGTGAACCTAAATTTTGCGTAGGCGTTTGGCACGTTGCACCTTGACACAGCAGCATAATATTTTGTGCAACAGCCGTAAATGGACTGACACTTGCAGCTATACGCATGCCTACACCAGCATCCGTAGTCCCAACATCAAAATCTAATTTTGATGTAATGGTGCTTTGCCCAACACCATCTATTTGCACATTGTGCAAACCCATTTTCATCTTATTTTGGTCGGTTGGGTCAACCCAATTTAATTGATCGACTTTGACTCTAGAAACTTCATGGGTAATCGAAATACCATCTTGGCCAGTAACTGCACCCAAGCTTTCGTCGGTCATTGCTTCAAAAGCATAGGTGTGTTGAGCAAGTAAAATACTGGTTGCGAGTGCCGTCAAAGTTGTTATTTTTTTCATCACTATATCCTTATATTCAGTCACAGCTGATTAACAGCGACCTGCACCATTTCCAGTGCAGTTAAAACTGAAGATGTTTAACTTTCCACTCATGTGCATGTTGCCATGCACATTAACACCCATAAATCCTTGTTCTGAACCACGATCAAAATCAGGCACAGCTAAAGTTGAAGTTGTTCCATCAGCTTTCTTTTCGGTATAGGTCGTATAAGTACTGGTATTCTCGTAACCTTCCTTACCTGTCGTACCTGTTTCCACCGCCAACGTAGCAAAGCCTAAATTCCTAATTTTTAATGGCTTATCATCATAAAATGTCAACTGCATAGCCGTTTGTGGATTACCTTCACGATTGATAATCGTCACACCATCTAGTGAAAATTGATCGATCTGTAACGTTCCTTGAAACTGTTTAAACACCAACCATTTCTTATTACCATTTGCATCCACATGATTATTGGGCGCAAGTGCTAAGCGACAAAACTCATTGGATGAACATTGATATCCATAAAATGCTTGCGTTGTTTTACCATTCGCATCCATGATTGATATGTTGTTTTTTGACATATCATTGGCATATTGATGATTTAAGGAAAGTGTCCAACTGAGATCTGCACCGCCTTGACCGGTTGCAGCGGTAAGTTCCCTATTATCCATAGACACTAAACCTGCATGAGTTTGTGTCAGTGCAGCACAAACAACAGCGCATAAAATTTTATACATGTGATTTCTCCTACAGCCCTGTTGTTCTTATTTTTAAGTGCTGAATCAATACGCCATCTATGGCAACAGATCCTAAATTCGTGCTTTGTCCATTGACACCTTTAAACACCACACCTGTCGCCGTATCCGTACTTTTTGCATTCAACAGATTACCAGGCAAGCGCTCTACTGTACCGATCGCAATGCTACTGTGTGTTGCATTACGTCCTTGATATAGTGCTGTCGCATCTGAAGAGTTTGCTTTTAACTCCGTGCCACAACTATAGACGTTACAGGTTGATCCTTTAAAGTCTGAGGCATTTAAACCCGATGTACCTGTGGTATTACCAGCGATATCCGTATAGTAAGTATAAATTTTACTGTAAATAGAAGGTACATTTGGAATACGTGTCACTTCCAAAATAATATTTCGACCTTCTGAACCCACAATAAAGGGCTGATACATATTTCCTAAAACTAAATTGATATTTGGGCTATATAAATATAGACCTTCAGTTTCATGAAAGATTGGAGCTGCAGATCGATCCATCGCTGGTGTCGCTGCTGTTCCATCATCCAATTCAGGGCGTGCAGCTGTACTGATACGCATGCCGCGAGCATCCAAATCTCCATCATTGATACTCAGTGACTCAGCACGATCATTGGTATTAATACGAATTAAACTGGCTAAACCTAAGGTTTGGTTGTAATTTGTATTTGTAGATTTTAGGGTTTGAAAAATTCGAACTTGTGATCCATTAAAACTCAGGCCATTCGCAACAATTTGAGTACGTAAACGATAGTCTTTATCTAAGCCGCTAGTCGGCGCACCGGTAATCGGATCGACGACATTGCTTGAATTCAACGACCGTGAAAATACATCCATCCACAAACCAAGCTTGATGTTGTTAGATGCATCATCTGCCGCAATTTTCTTTAATGGTGCCTCAATCGCTAAGTAACCAACATTCCCCTTATTATCTTTCGCAAATTGTTCAACATCTTGATTACCCGCATGGAAAAGCCATGGGTTTTCTGCTGTACCCCAATTAAATCCTTGGTCTGTATAGCGCGTTGCTAATGAACTTTTTCCATTTTTATCTTTGCTATTGGACAGGGCTAAGCCATATATAAATACATCTGCTTTCGATCTGAGGCTCGATACGGTCGCAGTCGAGGCAATTTGTTTTGCTGTAATTTCAGCATTTTTCTTCACCGTTGCTAATGCTGAATCACTCGCCTTTTGAGCTTCAAGCTTGGCATAGTCCGTTGCCAACTGATTGAGGGTTTCTGCAGCTTTGGCATTTAACTGAGCATCTTTTGTTGGATCAATAAGATTTGAACGTGTAATTTTTCCTGAGACATAATTTTTATAAAACGTAGACCCAGTAGGTAAATTACCCGTACTATTGTTACCGTATAGTAACTCAATCATTTCATAGGTATTTTTTAAAGCAGCAGCTTGAGACTTTTCTTTTAACCACGGTGTAATTGATTCTTTCGTTGTGCCATCGTTTTCAAAAGGTAAGCCAGCCGATGAACCATTATAATAATCTGCATAACGCTGATCGTAATATGCCTTCATCGTTGGCGATTCAAGATAAGACTGTACTAATCGGCCACGATATTCTGTTGAATATGTTGCGATGGTTTCATTGGTTATACGTGTAGCATTATTGGTCTCATAGGTGCTTTTTGAACTTGTAAAAGTTGAGTCATAAACACCGTTATAGCCTGTAACTCGGCCTTGCTGATAGGCATCAACATAGGCTGCTTTGTAGATTTTATCGTAAGCGCGCTGCCCTAATTGTTCATAGTTTTCACCAGTAGGAATAATCCGAATAAAACCTGTATCGTTTTTCCCAGGATCAACCATACCAGACGCATAACTAGAAGCCGTAGAACGGTCATTTGGCCCTTGAAAGACCATTTTGAAATTTTCTAAAGTGAGTGCAACACCTTCACCCGTTGTGGCTGAAAGTGCTTCATCTGATAAATCTTGAAGCGCATATACAGTTGGTGCAGCAAAAATGCTGACTGCGGCTGCTAAGCAACTCTGGCGGAATAACTTAGCCTGGGTGAATTGAGTCATCTCGACCTTCCTTTTATCAGATGCTCTGCATCTCTCTTATATTTATTCCTGAGAACTGGCTTTGATGTTATTGTCCATTTATTCCTTAAATGGAGACTTGTGATAGACCAGTCACTTAACTTTTTATTATGCTGAATAATTACTCAATTGCAAAAACTTCCCCACCGAATGGTCTATTTTCCGATGAATGACCCAACAAAAAAGCGGGCTAATTCGCCCGCTTTTTTAAACTCAATCCGAAGGATTAAGCTTTCGGTAATGTCACACCGGTTTGACCTTGGTATTTACCACCACGGTCTTTATAAGAGGTTTCACACACTTCATCTGATTCGAAGAACAACATTTGTGCGACACCTTCACCCGCGTATATACGTGCAGGTAAGTTGGTTGTATTCGAAAATTCTAAAGTCACGTGACCTTCCCACTCTGGTTCAAGAGGCGTCACATTGACAATAATACCGCAGCGAGCATAGGTTGATTTACCCAAACAAACGGTTAAAACATTACGTGGAATACGGAAATATTCGACTGTCCGTGCTAGTGCAAACGAGTTCGGCGGAATGATACAAACGTCTGATTCGATATCAATAAAGCTTTTATCGTCAAAGTTTTTAGGGTCAACAATTGCTGAATGAACATTGGTAAAGACTTTAAATTCACGAGCACAGCGCACGTCATAACCATAGCTCGACACGCCATACGAAATAAGCTTTTCGCCATTTTCATCATAACGGACTTGGTTTTCTGCATACGGTTCAATCATGCCGTGTTTTTCGCTCATTTCGCGAATCCAACGATCAGACTTAATAGCCATTTATCTCTATCCAAAAACTTAAATCAATTATTGCGTGGTACTTTAACTGAAATCCGACTTAATGAAAATAAGCTTTGCCGAACTAAGCGGATTTAGTCATTTTGAAATCAATTTAGAGTTTTAAAATCGCAGAATAACTCAGTGGTATCGAAAAACTAACCAAGACTAGCGATGCTGTTCGTTGTAAATTGGCTTGATTGAGCCAACTAATTTTATTCGATGCCAAAACTGAACCAAGGAAGGTCCAAAAAAATGCAATAGGAACGATCAACAACAAAAAGATCAGCATGTGAGCTACATAATACTGCGCATTTTGCCAAGCCAATGCAGGAAAAATCGCAGATGCGAATAATAATGCTTTGGGGTTTAATAACGTCACAACAAAGAGTTCGCGTGCACGAATGCCCTTTTGATTAAAATTTTCAGCAACAGTTGCTGTACGCCATAATCGCATAGCCAAAAATAGAATATAGCCAGCACTAAACAGTTTTAAAATGGTCGGCAGTAAAGGCAGATGTACGGAAATTTTACCAATGAGAAAACCCCATAGGCTAATCGAAATAAGATAACCAAAGGCTTCCGCTGGAATGAGTCGGAATGATTTACGTAGCCCAACTTGAATACCCGAAGATGCGAGTAAGGTATTGGTTGGTCCTGGCGTTAACAAAATACTGATAACTAGACCAATAAAAAACCATGAAATCATACTTTGACCTCAAACTTAATCCGCGAAGATTAATTCAGTTGTTTCGTATTAGCAAAATAAAAAATAGAAATGCTTATAAAAAACTCCTTATTTAATTATAAATTCAGTAACTTAAATAGAAAAACAAAACCTTAGCTGAACAGTCATTCAGAACACCTTACAATTCAAAGAAATATCTTGAACTTATATTTATAAAAGAAATTTCACATGATTCCATGTATACCCTACAGTTTTTACACGTAACAAAATATTATTAAAATAAACGATATAGCTCCATGCCATTCTTACGCATAACCATTATTTATTGGAGACTAAAAAATCAAAAAAAAATACTTTTCAAAAATAATTGATTAAGTTATGTTCAATTGAGTAGTGGAAATTAAAATTAAAACTCATCAAATCAATATTCAAAATTTATGTGTAAAAGGACGTTTCTATGAACCAATGGACAAAACTCACGTTACTCTCGGTTACTTTGGCGTGTATTACTGCTTGCTCAAATGATCAATCTACTTCAAAAAATACCACGGAAGGAAAAAGCGCAGAAACTGCTACATCTGACAAACTTCAAACCAAGTTCGTAACCATTGCAACTGGCGGAGCATCAGGACCTTACAATGTGATTGGGACGAGTCTTGCAGAAATTTATAACAAAACTTTTGGTGTAAATTCTAAGACTCAAACTACAGGTGCATCAGTCGAAAACTTAAACCTTCTCAAACAGAATAAAGTTGAAATGGCATTTGTTATGAGTGACAGCTTAACAGAAGCACTGAACGGAGCAGGAAGTTTCGCAAATGGTAAAGTTGAGAATGTCAGCCAAGTCGCAGCGCTTTATCCCAACTACGTACAAATCGTAACCTCTAAAAAATCAGGGATCAAAAATATCGAAGATTTGAAAGGTAAACGTATCGCTGTGGGTGCACAAAATTCAGGTGTAGAAGTAAATGCACGCACACTGTTGAATGGTTTTGGAATCACCTATAAAGATATTAAAGTTGATTATTTAGGCTATGCTGAAGCCGCTGATGCTTTAAAAGGTGGCAAGCTTGATGCAGCATTCCTGACTAGTGGCATTCCAAATTCATCACTCATGGAACTTCAACAAAGCTTTGATCTACAGTTGGTTTCAATCAATGCAGATAAAGTCAAAGAAATAGCTAAAGATCAAAGTTATTTCTTACCGATGATTATTCCAAAAGGCACATATGGCAATACTGCGGACATTCAAACTGCCGCAATTAAAAATGCATTAGTTGTTCGCACAGATATATCGGATGATGATGTCTACAAACTAACAAAAACTTTCTTTGACAGTTTGCCTCAATTGGCAACTTCACACCAAGCAGCAACAGAAATCACGCTTGAAGGTGCTCAACAAGGCCTTGTAGCGCCTCTACATCCAGGCGCGAAACGCTACTATGATGAAGTGGCTAAAAAATAATAAGCTTCAAAAAAATGCAGTTTATACTGCATTTTTTATATTGTTCTTCTTAATCTATGCTAGCTATCCAACACTGTATACGCAGGTTAGAGTTGAAACTGATATATGCAAAATTTCAACTGATCAATTTGATTTACAGTGGAAGCATTCAGTAGAAAAGACGGCTTGGTCTGAACAATATCAGCGTCAAAAGAATAAGTTTTTACTGCGCCACACCGATTTGATTTCATTTGGTGCAGGTACACCCTCAAATTATCCCATTGAGTTTCAAAAAAATGGTGTGATTAGAATGCGGGTCAATCAAAATATAGATGAAATCAACTGGGTGATTTCTAGAAATATGCAAGGCACGATCCTCGCTGACCAAAAAATTTGGTCTATTTTTCAAAGTTACCCAGACTATAGTTTGGTCAACATCTCGGTTCAATATCAACCCAAATGGAAGTCTTGGTGGATTGGAGAATGCCTATGAATTCCAAAGAAGATAAAGTTGTATTAGAACAACTCGATGAGAAACAACAACAAGCCATATTAGAAAAATTTGATCGGGAATCTGTTACTCGAATCAATATGAGCAAATCTGTTACCTACTTTGTTGCATTTGTAGCGATCTTTTATTCATTATTTCATTTATTTATTACGTTTAATCCTTTACCTGAGTTAATACAGCGTGCAGCCCATGTCGCTATTGGCCTAGCACTCATTTTTTTACTCTATCCAGCTCGTCAAACAAGCTCCCGACAGCATATTTCACTTCTCGATTGGTTCTTGGCTTTGCTTTCCATCTTCAGTTTTTTATATTTATGGAAAGAATATCAATCTATTATGACCACTCGAGGTGGTATTCCAAATACCTTAGATATCGCGTTTGCAATTATGAGTGTGGTATTAGTCATAGAAGCAACTCGCCGGGTCATGGGGTGGATGCTGCCCATTTTAAGTTTAATTTTCCTGACCTATACATTTATCAGTCACTTTGATTGGTTGCCAGATCGATTAATTACTCGCCCTTATACCATCAGCGACATTTTCGGACATATGTATTTAAAAACCGAAGGCTTATATTCTTCGGCAATTGGTGCATCCGTCACTTTTATTTTCTTATTTATCCTTTTTGGTGCTTTTCTTGCAAAATCAGGTATGGGGAAATTGTTCAATGATCTTGCCATGGCGCTGGCTGGACATAAACAAGGTGGGCCTGCCAAAGTTGCTGTAATTTCAAGTGGATTTATGGGCAGTATTAATGGCACTGCTGTTGCCAATGTTGTTGGTACAGGCTCATTTACTATTCCATTGATGAAAAAGATTGGTTATCACAAGAATTTTGCTGGTGCCGTTGAAGCCAGTGCATCCGTTGGTGGACAAATTTTGCCACCAGTCATGGGTGCGAGTGCCTTCATTATGGCCGAAACAACTGGCGTGAGTTATGGCACAATTGCACTAGCCGCCTTATTACCTGCTTTATTGTATTACCTTGGCGTCATGGCTCAAGTTCATTTCCGTGCGGGTAAAGATGATCTGAAAGGCGTACCTAAAGCTGATTTACCAAAAGTAAAAGAAGTTCTAAAAGAGCGTGGACATTTACTTATTCCAATTTTGGCACTGGTCTTTTTCTTATTTCAAAATATTCCTGTGAGCTATGCTGCTGTCTACACCATCGTCCTGACCATCTTTGTAGCAGCTATAAGAAAATCAACACGAATGGGCGTAAAAGATATTTTAGATGCGCTCGTTGATGGAGCCAAACAATCATTATCTGTGATGGCTGCTTGTGCTGTCGTTGGTATTATTATCGGCGTAGTAAGTCTGACAAGTTTTGGTTCAGTAATGACTTCTTCAATTATGAGTTTAGGTGCAGGTAGTCTCTTTCTAACTTTATTTTTGACCATGATTGCATCGATGATTTTAGGCATGGGGCTTCCATCTATTCCGGCCTATATCATTACTGCCACTATGGCAGCACCAGCACTCGCAAACTTTGATATTCCTGTATTAGTCGCGCATATGTTTGTGTTCTATTTTGGTTTATTTGCAAACATCACCCCACCAGTTGCCCTTGCCGCCTTTGCTGGTGCAGGAATTGCAGGCGGTGATCCAATGCGCACTGGGTTTCAGGCCTTAAAACTCTCTCTTGCTGGTTTTATTGTTCCATTTTTATTCGTTTATAACCCTGCCATGCTGATGATTGATACCACCAATGTTGCAGTCAATGCTCGAGAATTTGCCTTTCCAGCATGGACAACTATAGCGAGTATTACTGTCACTTCAGTGATAGGAATTCTCGCTTTAGGCTCCGCAGTTGAAGGTTATTTCAAGACTTATCTCAACTGGTTCTGGCGTATTTTTTTAGGTGTGGGTGCGCTGTGTATGATTATTCCAGAAACCATTACAGATATTGTAGGCATTATCATGGTCATCATCGCAATTACGGTGAATATTATCACTGCTAAACGTAAAGCAAACCCGTCTCTTTCCTCCTAAAAAACCAATTAAAAAGCCCGGTAATTACCGGGCTTTTTAATTTCTTAGACTAAGGCGTACCCTCATTTGATGGGTGGGTTTTAATGACTTCAAATAATATTTAAAATTATTTGTTCCTCTATATTTTTTCAATGCTAAGCCCCTTGTAACAGAGGACATTTGGCAAAAAATCTAAGACACAATGCGTTTGTACAGTTACTGCCGTTCAAAGAATTGATCCTAGCCAAAATAATAGAAATATCGTGAAAGCTATTTTGTAAAAACTAAGTACAAACGCGACATCCTTTGATATGCCTCAAGAATTTTATCCTTGGCAGACGGCTTATAATCGCAGGAAAAATAAGAAATTGTGCAAATCGTTTTTTAGATGTGTAATTCATAGACATCGTTGAATGTCTAAAGTTCAGTACTCATAATTTTCAAACACTCCCAATACCACGTTATAAAAAATCTGGCACGAGGCCAGATTTTAATACGATCAACTTAAATTTCAGTTCACCCTTAGAAAATACGGTTTTTATCTTTTTCAGCCTGAGGTAATGCATCTGCAACTTTTTGTGCAATCGCCATGTAGCTTTCAGCAGCATCATCACCTGCTATCACAGATGGTTTCCCTGCATCGGCATTTTCACGAATTTGTACATTCAGCGGTAAACGACCTAAGAGCGGAATGTCGTATTGGGCTGAAAGTTGGTCGCCACCACCTGTACCAAAGATTTGCTCTTCATGCCCACAGTTCGAACAGATGTGAGTCGACATATTTTCAACCACGCCCATCACGGGAATATGTACACGATTAAACAACTCAATGCCTTTGGTCGCATCCATTAATGCAACATTTTGTGGTGTCGTCACAATCACAGCACCTGTCACCGGTATACGCTGTGCAAGCGTCAACTGGATATCACCTGTGCCTGGCGGCATATCAATGACCAATACATCCAGATCAGGCCATAAAGTTTGGTTAAAGAGCTGCATTAACGCCCCCGTCGCTTTCGGCCCACGCCAAGCCACTGGCGTATTGTTATCCCCAGTTAAGTGACCAATTGAAAGTACAGCCATACCATATGCTTCGATAGGAACAAATTGCTCAGCTTCGATCATCGGCGTGCGGCCTGCGTTACCAAGCATCGTTGGAATACTTGGACCATAGATATCCGCATCTAAAACGCCAACTTTTAGCCCCAATTGCTGTAATGCCAAAGCTAAGTTAACTGTCGTGGTTGACTTACCCACACCACCTTTGCCTGAAGACACTAAAATTACATTTTGAATGCGTGGATGTTTCGGCACATCACGTTGCAGAGGTGCCGCTTTTTGAATTGGTGGATTGTTTGGATCTTCTTCAGCCTTGGCTTGAGTAGCAGATGCATCCACAACAGGTGGCAAATTACTCGTAGTAGACTTTTGCTCAGTTTGTTCATTAGCTTTAGGCTGTGTTGAACAGCTTTCACCTTCTGCATGGTGATGACCGCAACCACCCGATGTATGTCCAGTCTTTTGCTGAATCACGTGCATATTTAATTCTGTGATGCCACATTTTTCCAATGCATCGGCCAAATCATCATGGATTTTTTGTAAGTCATCGGCTTCTGAAGGAAAGGTATTAATCGTGATCTGCAAGATCTGACCTTGCACATTTACCTGTGTAATACGGTCTTTTAAAGCATTATTTGAATTGGGAAGTACGTAGTTTTGTAAAACCTGTTGGATTTCCTCTTCTTTCACCTCTTGGGAGGGTGAAAACACAGATTTTAGAGAAGAAAGCCACGACATTATGTTGTCTCCAAACAGGAACATCAAAAGATAATAGCGATAGTTTACCTGTTCATCTGCCACAGAGTAAGAGGGAGATGAATGACTTATCCCTATAAGCTTATAAAGTTGAGTAACTGATGTTACGCACCTAAAAGTAATTTCGCATTTTAAAAATGATTTTTAAGTCTATTCAACGGAGTCTTATATCTAGGGTTTGAATAAAGAGATTAGCCTTCGGCTGGAGGTACTTTTGTTTTGGCAAAAGTACCCAAAACCATTGTCATCCGCAAAACTCGTTCACTAGCGTCAAATTATTCAAAGTATCGCAAAACCATTTTTGATTAGAAGGAGTCCTGTCTCAAACACTTGCGGATGACCTTACCGCGTATCATTCTTTTATTTGAAGCAAACGGTGCGTCTGATGTTACTGCGTAACATCAGTGAGTAATTTAGTCAGCTTTGAAACAAGTTTTCGAATGTGTGACACTTAAAATACCCTTATAGTTAATCTATGCGACTAAACCAAAGCCATTAAATTTTAAATTGATTACATATCAACCATACATTTTCAGCGTAATTTCAGTCTATATTTCAATCATTTCAACAAAATAATCATAGCGATGGATGTGCCATTCAACGGCACATTTTGTGCTTTTTAATTTTTAAAATGGGGAAAACTATGTATCAGAAGACTATGTATAAGAAGTCTGTGTATAAAACGACTTTATGCGCCTTGATGCTCCTGACTTCAGCAGCCTATGCAGAAATTGCGACTGAAGCCATTCAAACACCTGACCGACAAACTGTAGCGATTGGTGATAGCCTTGATCTTATGCGCTCTCGTATGCAAGCTTCTCCGATGAAAATGCTGTCCTATCCGCTGCAAGAGAAAAATCTGCCTGCAAAACTAGCGGTAGATTACACCTACGAAATTGCCAATATGCGCTACGTGATTACCGTAGTCGATGATCAAGTCAAAAATATTAAGACTGAAAATTTGGATGGATTAAAACAATAAAACCTAAAAAAGCCGCTCTTTATAGAACGGCTTTTTTCATCAGACCTAATTTAAGCTTGGTCATCTTTTTTAAACTTATTCAGTGTGTCAGTGGCTTTCTTTTTTAACTCGTCAAATTTCTCTGTCGCCTGCACTTTTAGTTCATCAAATTTTTCGACAGCCTCATGTTTAAGTTCGGCTGCTTTGACTTTGGCTTCATCAAATTTATGACTCGCTTCTGCTTTTAACTGCTCTAAACGGTCTTTGGTTTCCGCATGCTGTTCTGCATGCTCATGTTTGGCCGCATTTAAGGCTTTTTCACCCTCAAGCTTGAGTTCTTCAACTTTATGCTTTGCACCATCCAGTGCTTTTTCGCCTTCAAGTTGCGCCTCTTTGGCTTTGAGTTGTAAATCATCACCGAGTTCTGATGCTTTATTTTTTAAATCATTTAATGTGTTTTCTGTTGTCATCTCGCTCACCCTGTTCTCAGTTATTGTCTAACAATAGTTATAACGCGATTTGAAGCAGATACCTGAAATAGACGCATTTAGAAACAAATCAACCACAGGAAAACGCCATGCGATTGCCTATTTTCACAATGGTTTAATGAAAATTTGTATGGTCGAATTTATTCTAAGTTTTTAATTTTAAAGGATGATGCAGTACAAAGAGATCAACGCCATTCCGATGCATTGATCTCTTGAAATTAAACTTATTTGCTGACCGTACTCATAAAGCTCACTGCGGAAAACAGCCAAATAAACAGGATGAAACTCCGTTCCTGATTAAAATGCGTGACATCGGTCCCATGCAAAATATTATGGCGGGTCATGGCTACAGTAGAGCTGCTATCCATTTGATAGGCTGCCAATTCGGCGAAATACGGATTCAACTCATTGGCGATTTTAGATTTGTGCCACAGGCTTTTAATTTCACTGCCTTTTAGCCCCGGTACAATTTTATAGACATCGACAAATTTAGTGCCGTTTTGATTTAAGAAACCGGTTTGAATCAGCACGTCCGTCAAAATACCTTCAAGCTGTGCATATAACACAGGGATACAGCCTGCATGAATGTCTAATTTATACAGTTTAAGCGCATCTAGAAGTACCTGACGGCGCTGTGCTTTATGTTCACCAATATTCAAAGCATCAAAGGCTTTCAACATTTCAGTTTGGAAAAACTCGCTATTGATGACATTCAGAAAATCAAAGTCTGTATCATTTTCATGTTGATGAAGCAGTTGCCAAAAATACAATAAATTTAAAGCATCATTCGCTACTTTCATTTCTACCGGCTGATCTAATTCATCGGCCAAAATATCGAAATAAGGCTCATCTTGTGCCAAATGACGCAGAGTTTGAATCAGTAAGGCATGCTCATCTGCTGAAATCTGTTCTAAATATTGCTGCGCATCTTTAATAATGTGATGCCCCAATTTATGACGCTGTTCATTTTGAGGAATACGAGTGATTGGCTGATCGTCTTCATAGTCATCTTCATACATGGGCTTGTTACTCTTAGGCATCACAGTTATGCCCTATTATCACTGTAATTGTGTCAGCAATATAGAATTTTTTACTTTTGCAAAGATTTCACCTATTCCCTTGTGCAAGTACTGGCTATCTCATGTAAAATTACAGCCCATTGCATAAATACGAATGAGAGAGTCATATCCGTGCGTAATATTTTAGTTACTAACGCCCTTCCATACGCGAATGGCCCAATTCATATGGGTCATTTACTCGGTTATATCCAAGCTGATATTTGGGTTCGTGCCATGCGTGCAATGGGTCATAACGTGACTTATGTATGTGCGGATGATGCTCACGGCACAGCGATTATGCTACGTGCGGAAGCCAATGGTATTTCGCCTGAACAGCAAATTGCCAATGTGCAAAAAGAACATGAACGTGACTTTGCTGGCTTTAGAGTTGACTTTGACCATTACGACTCAACTAATAGCCCTGAAAACCAAGCACGCGCTTCAGAGATTTACATTAAGAACCGTGAAGCGGACAACATTGCTGTACGCCCTGTGACGCAATTGTTTGACCCTGAAAAAGCAATGTTCTTGTCGGATCGTTTCATTAAAGGGACATGCCCGAAATGTAAAGCGGAAGACCAATACGGCGACTCATGCGAAGTATGTGGTACAACTTACAACGCAACTGAATTGTTAAATCCAAAATCGACTTTAAGCGGTGCGACACCTGTAGAGAAATCTTCAGATCACTACTTCTTTAAACTGCCGAACTTTGGTGAATACCTGCAAAAATGGACACGTGACGAAGGTCGTTTACCTGTGTCGATTGCCAACAAACTCGATGAATGGTTTGAAGCTGGTCTATCTGATTGGGATATCTCCCGTGATGCGCCTTACTTCGGTTTTGAAATTCCAGATGCGCCAAACAAATACTTCTACGTTTGGGTTGATGCGCCAATCGGCTATATGTCGAGCTTTGAAAACTACATCAAGACCAAACGTCCTGACCTAAGCTTTGACGATTACTGGAAAAAAGATTCTAAAAATGAGGTCTATCACTTCATTGGTAAAGACATCGTTTACTTCCACGCGTTGTTTTGGCCTGCAATGCTTGAAGGTGCAAACTACCGTACCCCAACAAGCTTATTCGTCAACGGTTTCTTGACTGTAAACGGTCAGAAGATGTCTAAATCTCGCGGTACGTTCATTAAAGCGGAAACGTATCTTGAGCATTTAAACCCTGAATACTTACGTTACTACTTCGCATCTAAGCTTTCTGACAAAGTTGAAGATTCTGACTTGAACCTTGATGATTTCGTTCAGAAAGTGAATTCAGACCTTGTTGGTAAAGTGGTCAACATCGCAAGCCGTTGTGCAAAATTCATCAATACTAAGTTTGATAACAAACTTTCTGCAACGTGTGCAGAGCCTGAATTGGTACAAAGCTTTATTGATGCAGGTGCATCAATCGCTGCTCAATATGAAGCACGTGAATTCTCTGCAGCCATCCGTGAAATCATGGCGCTTGCTGACAAAGCCAATCAATATATCGATGAGAAAAAGCCTTGGGCTTTAGCGAAAATTGAAGGCGAAGAACAACAAGTTCATGACGTATGTTCTGTCGGTATTAACTTGTTCCGTCAATTGGCGGTGTACCTTGCACCAGTACTTCCTACCTTGGCAGCAGAAGTTCAAAGCTTCTTAAAATTAGAATCTTTCGACTTTGCGTCTGGTAAAACGATTTTGGTGGATCATGAAATTGCTCAATTCCAACCATTGATGCAGCGTGTAGACCCGAAAGCGGTTGCTGCAATGGTCGATGCGTCTAAAGATTCTTTAGCTGCGCCTGCTGAAGCACCAAAAGCGGAAAAGAAAAAAGAGAAGAAAGCTGAGAAAAAACCTGAACCTAAAGTTGGAGAAGCTGAGATTATTGGCATTGAAGACTTTATGAAAGTTGACTTGCGTGTGGCTGAAGTTTTAGAAGCAGCTCATGTTGAAGGTTCAGACAAACTGCTTCAATTGACTTTAAATGTCGGCGAAGCTGAGCCACGTAACGTGTTTAGCGGTATTCGTGAGTTCTACCAACCTGAAGACTTAAAAGGCAAATTGGTAGTGATGGTGGCTAACCTTGCACCACGTAAGATGCGTTTTGGTATTTCTAACGGTATGGTATTAGCTGCGGGTAATGGCGATGGCGTTTGGGTGATTTCACCTGAAAGCGGTGCTAAAGCTGGTGATAAAGTGTCTTAATTTTTAGATTAAGATAAGAAAAAGCCTCTACGTTGTAGGGGCTTTTTTTGGCTTTAAGTTCCCTCTCCTTTTAGGAGAGGGTTAGGGAGAGGTCTTCTTATAAATTTGAGATGATTTTATTCATTAGTTCTAATATTTTGAATTAATTCATATATAGCTTCTTGATCTGCTTTAAGTTCAACTAAAGATGGCTTAAAAACACCATCCATTATCATTTGATATTCAGCATTTAATAGCTTTTGATCCAACCAATTAAGATTCAAGTTTAACCATTGAACTAATTCAATAAAATCTTCAGCTAAATCATGTCCAACCTTTTCAATTAAATGTGTTCTTAAGTCAATTGGATACAAATTATTTTTAGCTTTTGTTAATACGTCAAATATTGTTAACAACAACCAAGCAACTGAGAACTTTGGAGTGTCATAAATTTCTTCTCTTAATTCATATTCTTTTCGTATAGATTTTTCATGTGAAAAATACCTTATTTCAAGTAGCCTTGCTCTTTGAATATATGTTTCTAAAATTTCATTTTGAATATAACTTTTAGTTTTAAAAATTAATTCATCTAAAGTGTAGAGTTCAATATTTGTATTTTTAGTAGCCTCTATTGCACCAGATTGGAAACCAATTTGTGAGATAATAAAACCCTTATCTGCTCCAATATCATCGACTATAGTGCGTAGGGCTAAAACTTTTTCTTTTGGAACTTTTGTTTTCCAATATTTTGCTTCAATCACCCATTTGATATTTGTACCTAAATATTTAGAAGTAACATAAACATCAATATCATGTTCGGTTCGAACACCAGTAATAGTCTCATTGGTAACAGCCTTTACTCCTAGACTACGAAAATGCTGTGCTATTTTTTCCTGAAAATCAAACCAATCTTTCGCCATTTTTTTCAATTTATTAAATATGTACTACTATAGATTATATTTTTTAATCAAACCCGCATACAAATTTTAACTCTTTCAAATATATACCTCTCCCTAACCCTCTCCTAAAAGGAGAGGGAAAATTCATTGTGACCCCAATGAAACCATTCATTCCAAACAACTAAAAGCTTTAAGCATTCACTATGCTAAAAAGAGCTAAAACTAAAATATTGACAAATCGCTCTATGAAAAAAACTACTTATTAAAATTAAAGTAAATTTAATTTATTGATATTTCACTATCTTTATATAAAATGTGCTCGCTTTTTATAATTTATTAATCTTAGGGGTACAACATGAAAAAATTATTGGTTGCAGCACTAGCAGTTTCGACAGTGGCTTTCACTGGCTGTTCAATCCGTATGGCGGATATGACTGTAGCTTCTACAAAAAACTATAATTTAAACTCAAATCAATTCGTAAAAGGTCAGCGCGTTACTGGTGAAGATAAAGTACCAGTTGTGTTATTCCCACTAGGTATTCCAAATTTCAAAACAGCAATTGACCGTGCTATCGAAAAAGACCGCTGTGCAGTTGCACTTTCAGACGTTGTTATCACTCAACTAAACCAAGCATTCCTTGTTGGTCAAATTGGCTATCGCGTTGAAGGTACACAAGTTATTGACCGTTCACAACCAGAATGCAACAAATAAAATTGCATAAAAAAGCTTCTATTCGTAGAGGCTTTTTTTTTTCGTTCAATCACTTCATACCAAAAATCAACTTTAAACCCAGCACTGTCATCACTGCCCCAGCTGCCCGATCAAAACCCGCTTTAAACTTCAAATAGACTTTACGTGGTTTTTCTGCTGACAAAGCTACAGCGACCAATGAGCACCACCCTGCATCGATAAAGAAACACAAAACTGGCAGTACAAAGTAAAAATACGTCGGAATGTCTTTCGGTAAAAGTGCCGTAAAAATACTGGCTAATACAATTGCAATTTTCGGATTCGACAACTGGGTAATTAAACCAGTCGTAAAGGCACGACGGAGTGACATCTGCGAGCTGCTGGCATCACCAGCTTCAATCGGTTCTTTGGCATGTTTTATAATTTTAAATGCCATCCAAAGCAGGTATAAACCACCACAAATTTTTAAAGCCAAATATGCGGAAGGTACAGCCAATAAAAATGCCTGCAAACCCAATACCGCTAAAAGCCCAAATATTGCAGCGCCCAATCCTGTACCAAGTGCAGTAAATAAACCGTGTTTACGTGAAATCGCAATGGAATTCTTCGCCACATAAATTGACGTTGGCCCCGGGCTCATTGCACCAAGTAATAGTGCTGCCGCAATCGAGCCTAATATCCAAAATGATTCCACTGTCACACCGTTTTCACTTAAATTCGTGGCAATTTTACAGATAGAATCTCTGAATTTCTCCCTATAATTTGCAGTGTTTATTTTAATTGACCAAATTTTTCACTATAAATAACTTGAATACTGCATTAATCCATCGCATGATCGCTAAAAGTACAAATTAATATCAAGACAATGAAATTAGCCGAAGCCCTACTTTTACGCAGTGACTTACAAACAAAATTGGCGTCGCTGCAACAACGAATCAATAACAACGTGCTCATTCAAGAAGGTGATGCACCTAGCGAAGAACCGAATGCTTTAATTCAAGAAGCATTTGCCGTAAATACAGAACTTTATGGCTTAATTGAAAAGATTCACGCCACCAATGCACAGGCTAAAACCAGTTCTGGACGCTCCGTGCTTTCAGTGCTCAATGAACGTGATTTATTGACCCAACAGCATCGTATCTTGCAACAAGCGATTGACAGCTCACGCCGTGAAAATGGTCGTTATAGCTCGAGTGAAATCCGTTGGATTAAAACCATTGCAGTGGCAGATTTACAGAAACAGGCCGATAGCATTAGTCAGCAACTTAGACAAAATAACTTAGAAATTCAGGCATCCAATTGGCAAATAGACCTGATAGATTGACCTGATTTAAGCATTTGAACCACGGTTCATTCCAGTTCGGGCATACTGGGCGAGTACAGAGCCTTTTTAAATGTTTGTAAGGCTTTAATCCAACAAACTAAACTGCAGAAGTAAGACGTCTACTTCAAAATGTTCACACATCTGACGTAGCACACTGCATCTGTGACTCTTTACATGTCACGTCTCACTACCGTGTACTGACAGTATGTCCACCCTAATTTTTTTACGGATCCATCTGCTAATCGTCATCTGCAGCGGCTTCATTGAGTGCAACATCTTCACGGGGCAATTTATAGTCATGGTCATTTACAGGGACACCACCAATGATCATGGTGCGATGTTCATTTTGAGGACGATGCAATTCGTCTGTCGTATCACAGCCAACCATCCAAAAACTGTACAGGCACAGCATAGGCAGCACAGCCCGACTTAATTTGCTCATTGGATGCCCTCCATTTTTATAATTATCTTGCTTATAAAATCAGCATAGCATTTTTGTGTAGATATTCACCTTATTTATCTGCCGATTTAGGGTTAATTGTCAGGAATGATGTCTCTATGTCGTTTCCTATACTAATCATAGAATCATATGATATGTGCTGATATAAACGGAATCGTTCTCTTGGTAAACTAAATATACTCAACAGGATTTCATCTTCTGCACCTGCCGTTTTACAATGCCTACCTATTTGACCTCTAACCACCAAGATAACGATCACCAACATGTTTGAATCTATTGCCCACGCCATTCCTGAGCAGACTATTCAATATCAAGGGGTTGATTTGTGTATTAAGCGTTTGGACTTGGTACACCCCCAAATATCGGGCAATAAATTTTATAAACTTAAATATAATTTTATTGAGGCGCAGAAATTAGGGTTTAAACAGGTGCTTAGCTTTGGTGGTGCTTATTCAAATCACATTGCAGCCACTGCATTTGCTGCACATTTATTTGGATTCGGTAGTCTAGGCATCATCCGTGGGGAAGAATTACAACATCAAGCCCGAAATCCTACTTTAGCCACCGCCGAACGGTTTGGTATGCAGCTCAGTTTTGTCACACGCCAAAAGTATCGTGAACAGAAACAAGCTGACGCTTTAGCGCAATTACGACAGCAATATCCCGAACATTATGTCATTCCTGAAGGTGGAACCAATGCGTTGGCTATCCGTGGCTGTACGGAAATCTTAAATCACGAAAATCAACAAAATTTTGATCTCATCTGCTGTGCAGTCGGTACAGGTGGAACCATAACGGGCTTGATTGAAGCCAGTGCTGAACATCAACATGTTCTAGGTTTTTCAGCGCTCAAAGGCAATTTTCTTTGCGACGATGTTGCTCAGTTGACACAGAAAACCAATTGGAGCATCAGTGATGAATTTTGCTGTGGTGGCTATGCCAAAACAACGCTGGAACTTTTAGAGTTTATGCAGGACTTTGAACAACGCTATGCGATCCCATTAGAACAGGTTTATACGGCTAAAATGCTGCGAGGTATTTTCGGCATGATTGAGCGGGGTCAGATTACAAACCATCAGCGTGTTTTAGTGATCCATACTGGTGGCCTACAAGGTCGCTTGAAAGGTTCAACCGAAGCGCTAAAAAGCGTATAATCCTGCGTCCTTTCTTCCATGCGGAAACTTACCATGTCGCAAAATCAATATGATGTCCTTGTTTTAGGTGCTGGTGCATCAGGCTTAATGACGGCATATAAAGCGGCGCAGCGTGGACGCAAAGTTTTGGTGGTTGAAAAAGCTAATAAAGTTGGCAAAAAAATCCTAATGTCTGGCGGCGGTAAATGCAATTTCACCAATTTGTATGTCGAACCAGAAAATTATATTTCACATAATCCGCACTTTGTTATTTCGGCATTAACTCGCTATACCAACTGGGACTTCATTGGTATGGTCTGCGAATATGGCATTGAGTACGAAGAGCGCAAACATGGGCAGTTATTTACCCAAAATGGTGCAAAAGAAATTCTCGCCATGCTATTGGCAGAATGTGACAAAACAGGCTTGGTGGATATTAAAACCAACTGTGAAGTAAAAGCAGTCAATGCCTTGCCAGAACAAGGCTTTCAAGTGGCAACCAATCTAGGCTATTTTGAAGCAGAATCGGTGGTTATTGCCACTGGTGGTCTTTCTATTCCTACTTTAGGTGGTTCAGGAATTGGCTATGAGATTGCCAAACAATTTGGTCATTCTGTCTACCCCACTCGCGCTGGCTTAGTACCCTTCACTTTCTCCGATAGTTTTAAAGAAGTCACCACACGCTTGAGCGGCAATGCTGTTGAAGCCACGTTATCGAATGAGTTAAACAGTTTTACTGAGGCTCTACTCTTTACTCACCGTGGTTTAAGTGGCCCAAGCTCATTGCAGCTTTCAAACTACTGGGATGTCGGCCAATGCTTTAATATCAATTTCCTGCCAACTTTAGATGTTTTAGATTTCCTCAAATCTAAGAAAACTAGTCAACCGAAAGTGTTACTGCGTACACTGTTCAATGAACACTTACCGAAAAGTGTAGTTATAGAATTACAAAATCTGATTTGGCCTGAACAAGCTGAATTAGCCATTGGCAATATCAGTGATGAAAAACTGGAACTTATTGCAAGCCGTTTAGAAAGCTTTGAAGTGAAGCCATCAGGCACTGAAGGTTACCGTACTGCTGAAGTTACACTCGGTGGTGTGGATACCACTGAAGTCTCATCAAAAACCATGGAAAGTAAAAAACAAAAAGGCTTGTACTTTATTGGCGAAGTGCTCGATGTAACGGGGCATTTAGGTGGATACAACTTCCAATGGGCATGGGCTTCTGCGCATGCCGCTTCTGAATACGTCTGATCTCTACATAGAATTAATTAATCATAATCCGCAGATGAACTCTGCATAAAAAAGGGCTGATTCATTCAGCCCTTTTTCTTGCCCGATCTGACTTATTCAAGATAGTCGGTTTTAAATAATGATACTGACGACGACGAAGTTCGTTGAATTGTCATATCCATTTTTTCAACAGCAACTGAAATATGTTGTGGTTGCACGCTTGCGGTTTGTTTGAGTGTCGAAACTAAAGTATTGAACATTGAAATTACCCCCATTTTGCCATTCCTTTGCACGGATCATAGGTGTCATTCATGACAGCAATATGAATCCTAAGTTTTTATATTTTAAGTAATATTCCATATATCACTATTACTTAAAATACCAATTTTCGGGTAAATTTCAATCATTATTTTTGGACTGATTGGTATAATTTTTTTCACTGTTTAGCGGTGATTGTTCTGTCTGCTCCAAATCAGTGCGTTTTGGTTTTGTAAAAATAAAGCGTCGTGCGCTCGCCAAAAAACCCACCGTGATCCCTGCAATAATCACTGGGGCTAAAAATTTATTCGGTGCTTTTGCCATACAATATTCCTTATAGAGCATTAAAATCGACCACTTAAGCGTGGCCGATTTTCTAAAGACGGAACAGGTTAATTAGGGTCATCTGGTTTTGGCGGAGTTACAGGTGCCGAAGGTGCATCGACCTCTTTTTCAGCCTCACCTGTCGAACCAAATGGATTATTTGGTGGTTGATCACTCGGGTTTACATCCAACTGATCTGGCGTGGCCGTTTCTTTTTCACTGACACCGGGAGCAGCCTGTTGAATGTTTGGATAGCCATCATCGGTTTTCACTTCAGAAGTCATCACAGATGTTGATGGCGTTGGACTCGCTGTAGACGATGTTGGCGTATTAAAGGTGGTTTTTGCCTTCGCCTGTTCCTGTACTGGATTCGGTTCGTTGGCTTCACGTTTTGCTTTATCAATAAGATCTGATAACAATCGTTCCGCTGGATTGCGACCGCCTAAACCAAAGGCCAAAGCAAATGCAACAGCAACCGCACCAAGCGTTAAACCAAAGGCCAAATTCACGATCGAGTCGGCAATACCCATGGCACGCAAGCCCATGGCTACAACCAAGCCCATAATCAGCACACGGACCAAATTACCTAACCAACGTGAACTGTTATATTCCCCTCGTTGCACCACATTTGCCACAATATTGGCAAGCCAGAAACCCACAACCAAGATCACGGCACCAAGTAAAATACTTGCACCGAACTGGATAAACATGGCAATCAAGGCACTGATTTGCTCAAAGCCTAAACGGTTAGCAGCTTCAGATACCGCAAACAACATTGTGAAAAATACAATGAGGCAACCGACAACATCCGACACTTTGGTTTTGCCCAAAAAGCGTTGTATGTCTAATTTTTCTGGTACAGCATCAACACCTGTACCCGAGATCACATCCACAACTAGACGCGCTACAAAGCGTGACACCACATAGGCCAAGATTAAGATTAAACCTGCGGCAATGATGTTCGGTATCGCATACATGATCTCATGTAACATGGCTGTTGCAGGCTGAGAAATCGCCTCGATACCAAGTGCTTCGAAAGCCACAATTAATGCAGTGATAATGACTATAGCAAAGACAAAATTACCCAAAACTTGAGCAAGTTTTGCGTTTTTAAACATGCCCACTTTTTCGACTTGCTGCTGCAAACTCAAACTGTTCACCAAGCCTTCCACGATACCTCGCACAATCTTCGCCAAAATATAACCCACAAAGACGATGACACCGGCAATAAAGATATTGGGAAGATAAGAAACAACTTCAGTGACCATATTTTGGATTGGGAACAATAGACCGTTCAAACCCAAGATCGATAAAACAATCGGTAGGAAAAGTAACAAAATCAGCCAATATACAATTTCACTGATATTTTGACTGATAGGGCTGACGCCAACCTCAGAACTAAGTTTTTCATCGAGTTGGGTTTTATCAAGCAGTTTTTTTGAACCGACTTTGACCAAACTCGCCACGATCCAACCAATAAAACCCACGGCTACCGCAGCCAAGAGCTGTGGAATAAATAACAAGAACTGCTGAATCATATTACTGAATGGGCCACTGACACTGGTCAAATTCAGCACATTGAGCGCACCAATGACGGCAATGATCAAAATAATCCAGAACACTACTCTGGAGACTATATTTTCAACATTGGAACGGTGCCCAGTTGCATTTGAAAGTTTTTGATTTGTACCTAATTGTTGCAGAACTTTTTTGACGCCAGCAGCAATCAATAAAGCAATGACCCAACCAATCAGGAGAATTGCTACTGCACTTAAAATGGGGTGAAACTGTTCCCAATAATACATGGCATCAAAACGGCCACGCGGACCACCCAGATAATCATTCATACGTTCGCCCTCATTGTTATACATGATCTGTTGTTATGTGCATTTTTACGTATGCCGCGATATCACACAGCATTGGTGCTTTAAACTTGAGCTTTCTTTTCCACCTTAGTTTTTGCGTATTTTTTAATCAACCAAAGTATGCATAACTCCAACAAAAGCTCACAATTGAATGTAAAAAAGCCTTGGCATAACCAAGGCTTTATTTGTGTCATTCTGATGAGATGCTTAAGGTTCAGATCTTGCAATCATGTAAATCTGTCTCATGTATTTATCATCAATGATCTGTCGCAGTTGCTGTATTTGAATCATTGGCAACAGCTTCATCCCCCGCTGTACCGCTAGTCGTATCATTGGCAGTTGCAGTTTGTGCATTCGGTGCAGGATGATCAGGTGGTGCATCCGAAGCAGACGGTTTCATATCTGCAAACATATAAAATAATAACGCGATTAAGAAGATACCCACTAAAATTAGCATATACACTGGGATACGTTTTTTTTGTGTTGTTTCTTCTGCGCTGGTGGTATGGGGCGGTTTATTAAAATCGTGTGTCATATTCCCCTCGCTATTTTGTTGTTCGTCGTTCACTTTTTATACTAGCAATACAATATCCTTTGTTGTGTGAAGAACAATTACAATCCGTGAAAACATGTAACTTGAAAGATCAGTTCAATTTACATCCGTTTTTCTGTTTAGATAGTTCCCTTAATTTTAGATTTAAAATCAATCGCTAAGGTAAAAATATCGGAGCATGAAATGAATGTACCATTTCAATCGTATTCATTTTCAGAGTATCAAGTGTTGCAAAAATAAATGCTTTTTTGAGCTAGATGGAATTCTCTGCTTTTGATGAATGAAATGAGCTATAATCATGCACCTTATTTTTCACCTGTTATCAAATCTATGGCGTACCATCAACAAGGTGTAACGCTTGATCTTGACACTGACGTCACTCATCAATGTTCCCTTCATTACACTCGTGATCAGCATCTTATTGGCATTATTGAATTTAGTAAGCCAAGTTATGTGTTGAAATGGGGTGATTTGGAATATTTCCGCCGACGTACTGAAGAGTTTTCAGTGATGCCATTCCCTGAATGCATCAATGCGATGGTGATTGATATTCGAAATATTGCGGCTTTTTTAGATAATGAAGTGCCTATTATTCCTTGGCGCTTGCTCGAAGAAGAATGCCCGATTCGCTTAGTTGTTCCCCAAGATCGACTGGAGCATTATGCTGGCTTTTTTGAACCGACTTGGTTGACTTCCGACGTAGACACAGCGATTCAAGAAATTCGTGAATTTATGGATATGTTTGTGCATTAACACGGAGATTAAACTAAAGTTTAATCCCGAAAACCTCCATTTGGAGGTTTTTTTATGCCCTTTTATTTTCATTATCTATTTCACAATAAATATAATTCATTTAATATTCAATCACTTATAACAAATTTACTTATAAAAAATCTTCATAACTTGTCCCATTTCTTAGTAACAATTCGGCAATAAATTTTGCTTGAGCCTTGTTCGATTTATCACCTAAGATGTAGAAAATGATCTCTTTTTTATTGTTGAAACATTCTTAAAAACAAAGCAATAAAACTAAATACGTAACAAGATCATAAAAAGTGGATATTAAATCAGGGTAAAAGGAGTTTTAACGATGACGTCAAAAAAACATTTAGCAACTTTGTTCTGTGCAAGTGCGCTCACTTTAGGGCTTAGCGCATGTAGTGACAATAAAGCACCTACAACGGATAAAGCTGCAGGAAGTGAAGCTGCTGTTTCTGACTCAGGGACTTTAGATAAGATCAAAAAATCGGGCACGATTGTTTTAGGCTATCGCGATTCATCGATTCCATTTTCATATATCGCAGATAATCCAAACCAACCTGTGGGTTATGCGCATGATCTTCAATTAAAAGTAGTTGAAGCAGTAAAAAAACAATTAAATCTTCCCGATTTAAAAATCCGTTATAACTTAGTGACCAGCCAAAACCGAATTCCATTAGTTTCTAATGGCACCGTCGACTTAGAGTGTGGTTCAACCACCAACAATAAAGAACGCCAACAACAAGTTGATTTCTCAACAGGTTTCTTTGAAGTGGGTTCACGCTTACTTACTGCAAAAGACTCTGGGATTAAAGACTTCGCTGACCTTAAAGGTAAAAAATTAGTCACCACGGCAGGAACTACATCTGAGCGTTATATTCGTCAACATGAAAAAGAGTTAGGTATTGGTGAAGTCATTTCTGCCAAAGACCACGCTGAGTCTTTCCTCATGCTACAAAATGGTCGTGCAGCGGCATTTATGATGGATGATATTTTGCTGGCGGGTGAAAAATCGAAAGCCAAAGATCCAAACAAATGGGAAATCGTGGGTACAGCACCGATTCAAGAAATTTATGGTTGTATGCTACGTAAAGGCGATACTGGCTTTAAACAAGTGGTTGATGATGCAATCAAAGCGACCTATAGCTCTGGTGAAATCAATGACATGTATAAAAAATGGTTCCAAACGCCAATTCCACCAAAAAATATCAATTTGAATTTCCCGATGTCTGATCAATTAAAAGCATTGATTAGCAATCCACATGACCGTGACGAATAACTTTCCCTAAACATTCTAAAGATGCTTAAGCCAAACGGATTTTGGCTTAAGCTCATTATAGGGAGTTCCTATGAATTATAGCTGGAATTGGGGTGTGCTGTTCCAATCTACTGGTGTAGGTGATTCGACCTACCTGAATTGGATTTTAATTGGAATCGGCTGGTTGTTTGTCATCGCTTTGGTGGCATGGAGCATTGCGATGGTGCTCGGCAGCATCTTGGGTATTATGCGTACCCTACCGAGTCCTGTAGCACGAGGTATTGGTACTGCCTACGTGACTATTTTCCGAAATGTACCCTTATTGATTCAACTGTTTATTTGGTTCTATGTTGTACCTAACTTCCTCCCTGCTGCGATTAAAAGCTGGTGGATGAATGACCTTGGGGCAAATACGACCGCCCTAATTTCTGCAAGTGTCGGCTTGGGTCTATTTACAGCTGCACGGGTCTGTGAGCAAGTCAGGACAGGTATTGAAGCGCTTCCTTTGGGGCAAACCAATGCAGGTTATGCCATGGGATTTAGCACGGCTCAACTTTACCGCTATGTGATCTTACCGCAGTCATTCCGCACGATTTTGCCACCCCTCAGCTCTGAGTTGACCAACTGTGTCAAAAACACCTCAGTTGCGTCTTTGGTCGGTGTTGCAGAAATCATTTCACAGATGAAAACCATCAGTGAATACACGCAAAACACCATCGAAATTTATACCTACGTCACCATTATTTTCATCGTGATCAACATCTGTTTAATTGGTTTCATGAATTTTCTGGAAAAACGCCTACGCGTTCCTGGCTTAATTGCAGGAGATAAATAATGGAATGGCTCAGTTCTTTTATTCAAGACCTCCAAGCGTCTGGCCCTGCACTATGGCATGGTTTCAGCATCACGCTAAAAGTGGTGATCACGGCAACCATTGGTGGTGTCTTTATTGGGACTTTATTGGCGTTGATGCGCCTGTCCTCGATTAAAGTATTTAATATTTTTGCTAAAGGCTATGTGAACCTTTTTCGTTCTATTCCTTTGCTCTTGGTGCTGATGTGGTTCTACTTTGCCGTACCCTTTATCTACACAGGGATCACCGGTAACTATCTGACGATTGATACTGCCCTCGTTTCGAGTATCGTGGCCTTCATGCTATTTGAAGCGGCTTACTTTTCAGAGATTGTCCGTGCTGGGATTCAATCAATTCCTAAAGGTCAAACTTCTGCAGCTTATGCTCTCGGTATGAGTTATAGCCAAGCAATGCGCTTAATTATTTTGCCGCAATCTTTTCGCAAAATGACGCCACTTCTCTTACAACAAACCATCATTCTGTTCCAAGATTCAACCATGGTTTATGCCATCGGACTGTTAGACTTTTTCCGCACCAACTATGTTCGAGGCGACCTTATGTCATTGTTAACTCAATACATTCTGTTTGCTGGTTTGGTGTATTTCACTATTAGTATGATCGCTACCTATGCAGTTAAAAAATTACAACGGAGGTTAAGTGTATGACCGATCAAAAAACGATGATTGACCTCCAAAATGTCAGTAAATGGTATAAAGATTTTCAAGTGCTTACCGATTGCACGACTCAAATTAAACAAGGTGAAGTGGTTGTGGTGTGTGGGCCTTCTGGCTCAGGTAAATCAACGCTCATTAAAACCGTTAATGGACTTGAGCCTTTTCAGGCCGGTACGATTTTAGTCGACGGTATTTCCATTAATGACCCAAAAACCGATTTAAATAAATTGCGTAGTCGTGTCGGCATGGTATTCCAGCACTTTGAATTGTTTCCACATTTATCCATTACCGAAAACCTGACTATTGCGCAGGTTAAAGTCTTGGGTCGATCAGAAGCCGAAGCCAAGAAAAAAGGTTTGGCTTATTTAGACCGTGTGGGTTTAAGTGCGCATGCCGCTAAATTCCCTGCACAATTATCAGGTGGACAGCAACAACGTGTTGCCATTGCACGTGCGCTCAGTATGGACCCGATTGCCATGTTGTTTGATGAGCCGACTTCGGCACTTGATCCAGAGATGATTAACGAAGTGCTTGATGTCATGGTGGGTCTTGCCAAAGAAGGTATGACCATGATGTGTGTAACCCATGAGATGGGCTTCGCGCGTCAGGTTGCGGACCGTGTGATCTTTATGGATCAAGGAAAAATTGTGGAAGACTGCAGCAAAGATGATTTCTTTAATGCCCCTCGTGGTGAACGAGCGCAGCAGTTCTTAAATAAAATTCTGCATTAAAATAAAAACGTTTATTTAACTGATGTTACGCAGTAACATCAGAAGCGTAATTTGATTCAAATAAAAGTACGATACGCGGTAACGTCATCCGCAAGTGTTTGAGATAGGACTTCTTCAAATCAAAAATATTTTTGCGATACTTTAGATAATTAGACGCTAGTGAACGAGTTTTGCGGTGAGGAGCACTGCTCCGCAAGATGGTTTCCTTGCGAAGCTTCGCTTCTCATTTTGCCTAATGAGAAGCGTGCTTCGTAAGAGTACCTCCAGCCGAAGGCTAATGACTTTATTCATTCCCTTGATGTAAGACTCCGTCGAATTGGCTTAACAATCATTTTAAAAATGCAAAATTACTTTCGCATGCATAACATCAGTTATTTATTTTCCGAAAATAAAAAAGCTCATCCATCGATGAGCTTTTTTTCATGGCAGATTACCAATAATTTTCTACAGCAATATTGCCTTCACCACGACGGTTCATGGTCAAACCACGCGCTTTTAAGGCCGCCTTGGTGTCATCAACCATTTGTGGATTACCACACAGCATGACATGCGTCGTATCAACATTAAACGCTAAGCCTGCCGCCTGTTCTAACTCGCCATTTTCAATTAAAACTGGTAGACGGTCATGCAGCGGTGCATTTGGATCACGTGTCACAATAGGAATAAATTTGAAGCCCGTATGCCCTTCACCAAAGGTCTCAGCGATTTCTTGAATCCGCTCTACATAAGCCAGTTCTGATACGGTGCGCACACTGTAGACTAGATTAATTTTTTCGTATTTAGACCACGTTTCAAAGTCTTGTAGCATTGATAAAAATGGTGCAAGACCCGTTCCTGTCCCCAACAGCCATAAGTCCTTCGGCAATGGCAACTGATAACGCGCCAAGGTGAGGAAGCCATAAGGGACTTTTTCTAAATACAGCTCATCGCCCACTTGTAGATGCTGCAAATTTGAAGTAAACGCACCATCTGGAACGACGATAGAGAAAAACTCTAAAGTTTCATCAAAAGGGGACGACACCACAGAATAGGCACGAACCACCAATTCATCGCCCACTTTCAAGCCGATTCGTGCGAACTGACCAGCGGTAAATTTAAAATGCGCAGGGCGTGTCATGGTAAAACTGAACAAAGTATTGGTCCAACGGTGTACAGATAAAACCTTTTCTAAGCTAAATTTTTCAATTGACATGATTTGAACGTGGCGTGACAGACTGTGCTCATGTTAGCATGACAGCATAATTTATTAATATTTTTTAAATGTTAAGGCCTGATTCATGCGCATGACTTTACGCCAGTTGGCTGTTTTTGTAGCAGTCGCTCAAGAAGGTACCGTTACCAAAGCCAGTGATGCTGTCAAACTTACTCAAAGTGCAGCAAGTATGGCATTGGCAGACCTCGAAGATGGTCTCGGTGCTCCACTGTTTGACCGACTTGGTAAACGCTTGCAATTGAATGACTTGGGTCGTTTTTTATTGCCACAAGCTTTGGAAATTTTAGGTCGCTGTGAAGCTTTTGAACAAGCAGCGAAAGGCGAACTACAAAGTATTGATCTGCGTTTGGGCGCTACCCTAACTATCAGTGACTACTTGATGCCAGACCTCATGGCAGATTTCTTACAAATTCAGCCTCAAGCACATTTACAACTTCAAGTCGGCAATACCCGCCAAATGATTGAAGCGGTAAACCAATTTCAGTTGGATTTGGCCTTAATTGAAGGTTCATGCCATCTGCCACAGTTGCAATGTATTCACTGGCGTGACGATGAACTTGCCGTGTGCTGTTCACCAGAGCACCCTTTAGCGAAGTTGGATCGTGCACTCACTGCAGCTGACTTTGATAACGTGGAATGGATCTTACGTGAAGAAGGTTCAGGCACACGTGAAGTATTTGACAACGCAATTTTAAAAGACCTGCCAGATGCCAATATACGTTTAACCTTGGGTCATAACGAAGCCATTCTAAAAATCGTGGCAGGTGGTCTTGGTATGTCATGTATTTCTAAACTGGCAATTGAGCCTTTACGTGAAAAAGGCCAATTGGTGGTTTTAGATACGCCGTTTTGGCAACTTGCCCGTCCATTATTTATGTTGGTACATCGTCAGAAATACCAAGGACCGGGTCTCAAAGCCTTTATGCAATTTTGTGAAAAATCTGTCTAAATAAAAAAAGCGCCTAATGGCGCTTTTTTTGTGAATGCTTCCATTACCACCTAGAATCATTCTCACAAGCAATACCGTCATTATCACCATCCATCTTCGTGTTTGGACAATTCTTAATAAACCACTGAGCTTCATCTCTTGAGCGCATTTGACTGCAATGCTGTCGTCCATCACAACTAAACTGAGCTTTTTCTACTGCCCTTGGCGAATCACTTGAAGAAGGTGCCTGCGCAGTGTCTTGAACAACAGACTGAGCGTGCGTTGAAGCTGTTCCGTATAGGTTTTTTTCACCTTGCTCAGACAGCACCCGATCGGGTAAATCCCCCTGAGCTTTACGTTGTTCTTTTACGATGTTTTCATTTTCTTGCATGAGCTGTTGTAAATGTAGCTGCTTCTGTTCTTGGTACTGCTGATATTTCCCATATACAGCCACAGCTAATACTACAATTACAATGAGTCCAATCATGCTGAAGATTTTACTGCCCCAGACTGTGCCTTTGGCTGTATCGTGAGGAGTAGCTTGGTCATTCACTCGATCCGACCTTGATTCAAATGACGGATTTATCTGTTCATGAGTGGACTGCTCTTTTTTCAAATCTAAACGGATGATATTTACCGCTTTAAATTTACCTCGATCTGCTTCAATCCTGTATTTGAGATTTTCTCCAACACGTGGTTCGATGTGTCGGCTAGGAAAATCACGAATATGAAAAAATAAATCCTGTGCTTGATCTTGTTGTATAAATCCAAAGCCGCGCTCAACGTTATAGCTTTTGATTTTCCCCTCTTTAAACATAAAAATTGTCTCTCACATTTTCTTTTAATGCTCTTATGATAATAAAAAAGAGGTCCTATAGACCTCTTTTTTATTTCAAAGATTTCCATGAAATCTTAAAATCACATTATTTACGCAAATTCGAAAGCAAAGCTGAAGTAATTGACTGGTTATTTGCCACTACTTTAGATTTTTTAGCTTTTGCAGATTTGTCTTCTTCACGCTCAATGTTTATGGCTTTATAACGATCACCATTTTTCACCACATTAAATTTCACACGATCATTACGTTTTGGCTCGACACCATCTGCGGGAAAGTCAGAGATATGGAAAAATACATCACCTTCTTCACATGAAAGAAAGCCAAAGCCCTTTTCAGGATTGTACTGCTTCACCTTACCTTTATATTGTTCGGACTTCATAAAGTACCCTATTCCATTTATGCCAATGTCTTTAGTATATAAAAAAGAGGCTATAAAAGCCCCTTTTCTGTTCATGATGCAAAAATTAGTCTTTTTGAACTGAACCGAAAATTTTATCGCCTGCATCGCCAAGACCAGGAACGATATAACCGTTTTCATTTAAACCTTGGTCTACAGATGCTGTATAAATGGTCACATCTGGGTGAGCTTCATTCACACGTTTAATGCCTTCTGGAGCTGCTACAAGCACCATGACACGAATATCTTTACAACCACTGGCTTTTAGAACGTCAATAGCAGCGACGAGCGATGAACCTGTTGCAAGCATTGGGTCAATAATCATGGCTAAACGGTTTTGTACGTCTGGTACTAATTTTTTGTAGTAAGTACGCGCTTCTAAAGTTTCTTCGTCACGCTCTAAACCCAATACAGATACTTTTGCACTTGGAATCAGGTTTAAGAAACCATCCAACATACCAATACCTGCACGTAAAATCGGTACGACTGTTATTTTTTTACCGGCAATACGATCTACAGTTACTTTACCATTCCAACCATCAATTTCATGATCGACCATTGGTAAATCTTTCGTTGCTTCATAAGTCAGAAGCATAGTCACTTCTTGAGCAAGCTCACGGAAGTTTTTAGTACTAATATCTGCACGACGAAGTAAGCCGAGTTTATGTCGAATAAGCGGATGACGGATTTCATGGATAGCCACGGGAGAACACCTAAAAGGTTAAGATAAAATTTCAACCATTATAAAGCTATTTAACAAATGATAAAAATAAAAAAGCCCCCTTTACAGGAGGCTTTTTTGTAATAAGCAAATTAATTGCTTAATTCATTAGTTAAAACCACTCTGAATTAAGCTAAAAATGAACTGTTGTAATTCAGGTGAAATCGCAAAGTATGCCACTTGAGATAATGCAATGATTGGATCTGGATATACACCGATCAACAACACAAGTGCAGCTGCGCCAAGCACCATAATACCACCCACTTTTTGACCCCAATGATCGACAGCATCGATACGTGGGTTTTCCGGTGGAGTCATGTACATCACAATCATCACACGTAGGTAGTAGTACAAACCGATACCTGAACCAAGGATAA
Source organism: Acinetobacter sp. YH01024 (assembly GCF_013420195.1). Taxonomy (NCBI): domain Bacteria; kingdom Pseudomonadati; phylum Pseudomonadota; class Gammaproteobacteria; order Moraxellales; family Moraxellaceae; genus Acinetobacter; species Acinetobacter sp. YH01024. Next base: position 57,884 of record NZ_VOYQ01000004.1, on the reverse strand, counting down.
CCATCGCAGCTAAGAACCATGAACCACCAGCAACTGCTGTTTTGATCACAAGGAACTTACCAATAAAGCCCGCTGTTAATGGGATACCTGCAAGAGATAACATCATGACAGTCAGTGTTGCAGTCAACACTGGACGACGCCAGAACAAACCACGGTACTCCGCAAGGCTACCTGCTTCGTCTTTGTTGTTGTAAGGGCTAGACATCAGTGTCACAACACCGAACGCACCAATCGTTGTTAATACATAAGTAATCACATAGACGTTGACGCTGCTGAATGTTGCAAAGCCTTGTACTTGAACAAAGTCAGTATTACGTGCACTGACAATCGCAACAAGTAAGTAACCAAAGTGAGCGATTGAAGAGTATGCAAGGATACGTTTCAAGTTCACTTGACGTACTGCTAGTAAGTTACCCGCAAGGATAGACAATACTGCAATGATGGTCACGATCGTGATGAAGCTGTCAGAAAGGATTAAGCCAGAAGCCAAGAAGTAACGAACGAATAGACCGATCATTGCCACTTTAGCCACAGTCGCTAAGAATGTCGCGATTGGCGCTGGCGCACCTGCATACACGTCTGGTGTCCATTTGTGGAATGGCGCAAGAGACAATTTAAATGCAACAGCAAAAACAATCAGTGCAAGACCAAGGACTACACCCGGTTGGCTGAATGTTGTGAACATTTTGCCTGGTTCAGCAACGAATGCCATTGTACCTGTGTACGCATATACATAAGCCATACCCATCAACAACATCGCAGAAGCAGTTGCTGAAAGCACCAAGTATTTCACACCCGCTTCAAGCGACTGTGAACGTTGGTGTGTATAAGCCAATAGGCCGTATACAGGAATCGACATTAGTTCAAGGCTGATAAAGAAAGACGCATAGTGCGAACTTGCAACCATTAACAATGCACCCGTTACAGAGCACAGCATCAAGATATAAAGTTCTTCACGGTTATCTTTATAGGTTTCGATATACGCATGTGACAATGTGCAGCAAGCAAGTGCTGCAATCAAAATCACGAATTGGTACAACATCGTAAATGGATCTACGATGAACAAATTCATTACGTTTGCAGGTGCATACTGCCCTGCAACGAAAACAAAAATAATATAAAAGGCTGCAAGGTTCAGACCGATAACGGAAGTCGTTGCAACTAAATTGTGGTTACGCTTGATTGCAATTAGCAACATCACGACGATCGCAGTTAAAGCCACGATCATCACAGGAGCTAATGGCATAAGCTCAGAAAATGACATTGTGAAGTCCATGGCTTATTGCATCTCCACATTTTCAGGTTGTACAGCAATCTGCTGCACAACATCAACGACTTCTTGAACTGGGATATAGCTATTTGCAATCCACGCCATGCTTGAATTTGAAATATCAAGGAAAGTTTGTGGGAATAGACCAAGCCATACTAGACCAAGAGCACAGATTAAAAGAATCACAACTTCACGCGCATTTAAGTCTTTCAACGGATTTGCGTAATGCTGTTTTTGTTCTTCGTTTGGTGTACCAAACAATGCTTTGTGGATCAGGATTAAACCGTAAAGACCGGCAAATACTAAGCTTACTGCAGCAAGGATTGTGTACACAGGGAACTTGTCATAAGAACCCATCAAGATCAGGAATTCACCGATGAAGTTACCTAGACCCGGAATACCTACAAGTGCCGCAACAAAGAACATTAAGAAGAATGAAAGGTATTGGAACTGACCACGGATACCGCCCATCAAACGCATGTCACGTGTATGCAGACGTTCATAAACCTGACCACACATAATGAACAATGCAGCAGAAGATAGACCGTGAGCCAGCATCATAATCATCAAGCCTTGGAATGTCAGGATGTTACCTGCATACAAGGCAAGAAGTACGAAGCCCATGTGCGAAATAGATGTGTACGCAAGCAGACGTTTCATGTCTGTTTGTTGGAATGCACACCATGCACCGTAGAAAATACCGATTAGACCAAGAATGATCGCGATGTCAGCAAACTGAGCAGATGCTACTGGGAAGAATGGAATAACGAAACGTAAAAGACCATAAGCCGCAGTTTTAATCAAGATACCTGCAAGGTCGACAGAACCCGCTGTAGGTGCTTGCGCATGTGCATCTGGTAACCAGCCGTGTAATGGGAAAACTGGAAGTTTTACCGCAAAACCAATAAACATACAGATCATGAATGCATACGCAAGTGCTGGAGCTTTTGCCTCAACAGTGTGTGCAACACTCATCAAGAAGTCGTAGTTAAAGCTGATTTGACCGTGAAGTTGGAAGCCAACAACCACTAGACCCAAGATACCGATCAACATGATCAGACCCGCAACCTGAGTATAGATAAAGAATTTAGTTGCAGCGTAAACGCGTGACTTACCTTCTGCCCCTTTATGACCCCAAAGTGCGATCAAGAAGTAGATTGGTACTAGCATCATCTCCCAGAAGAAGAAGAATAGGAACATGTCAATCGCTAAGAATACACCGATCACACCACCTAAAGACCAAAGTAGGTTTAAGTGGAAGAAACCAACGTTCTTTTGAATCTCACCCCATGAACAGCCGACCGCAAGTACACCCAGTAATGCAGTTAAACCCACCATAAGCAGTGAAAGACCATCCACCGCAAGGTGAATGTTAATCCCTAAAGTGGTAATCCACGGTAGGTTAAATTGAGCAGCCCACTGTGGAGCTTGTGTACCCAACTCGTAGTTATAAGTACCGCTTTGCCATAAAACGACGGTTAACACCAACGTTAATAGCATACCAATTAAGGCAATATAGCGTGGTAAGTGCTTGTCGAGTTTATCGACAAGCCAGCATACAAAACCTGCAATGAACGGAATAAGGATCAGAGCGGGTAGAATTAAATTGTTTGGAGTTTCCATTTTATTTCCCCACGACCTGAATCACGACCAGGATCAATAGTAATGCAAACGTACCGAATGCCATACTAGATGCGTATTCACGCAATGAACCTGTTTGACGTGAACTTGTAAAGCTATTACCGCCTTTAACAAGTGCAGGCAATACAAGCCATAAGCCGTCAATTGGATCACGACCAAAGATTTTAGCCAGTAGCAAATAAGGCTTAACGAAAACAATGTTATACAAAGCATCGAAACCAAGTGCATTACGACAGATATTTGCAAGACCCGCGCCCAGTGAAGTTTTCGCGAACGATTTCACTGCACCATAAGCAAAGGCAAATAACACCACACCAACTGCAAGACCTGCAAGTGCAATACCAACAGCTGTGTATTCAGCGCTATGCATACCGTGTTCTAGTGCTTCTGGAATATTAAACGCTGGGATTTGTGCAGCATTTAAAATATTCGTTACTGGTGCTTTTAATACATAAGCTAAACCAGTTGAAAGCACTGCAAGAATCGCCAATGGACCCCAGTAAGTAACACCTTTGATTTCGTGGTAAGGCGTGTTTTCTTTACCAAAGAATACAACCCAAATAAGACGGAATGTATAAATTGAAGTTAAGAACGCACCTGCTACACCAGTCCAGTACAAGCAGTCATAAACTGCAATCGCTTGACCTTTCACCCATACCGCACCAAGAATCGCATCTTTCGAGAAGAAGCCGATCGTGATGAATGGAATCGCAGCCAATGCACCGCCACCAATCGCGAAACAAGCAAACAAGAATTTGTTTTTGTGGAATAGACCACCCATCTTGAAGATGTTTTGTTCGTGATGGTAAGCCAAAATCACTGCACCAGAAGACAAGAATAATAATGCCTTGAAGAATGCGTGAGTCAGCATGTGGAATAGACCAGCTTGGTAAGCTTCAGCACCTACAGCCATAAACATATAACCCAACTGACTCATAGTTGAGTAAGCAAGAATACGTTTGATGTCTGTTTGTACCAATGCAGCAAAGCCTGCAACTAACAATGTCACCGCACCTGTGATTGAGATGAACATCATCACTTCTGGCGCTTGTTCAAACACGCTGAACATACGGCTACATAGGTAAACACCTGCTGTTACCATTGTTGCTGCGTGGATCAATGCAGATACTGGTGTAGGACCAGCCATCGCATCTGCTAACCATGTTTGTAATGGGATCTGAGCAGATTTACCTGCAGCACCCAAGAACAACATCAATGCAGTCCAAATTGCAATCGAAGAACTCTGAGCCAAAACTGTTGGCGCAGCAGCCACAACTTCTGCAATGTTTAAAGTGCCGAATTGTTGGTAGATCAAGAACAATGCAATCAGTAAGAATACGTCACCCACACGTGTCACAGTGAATGCTTTAATTGCAGCAAAACCGTTTGCAGGTGTTTGGTAGTAGTAACCAATTAATAGGTATGAACATAGACCTACACCTTCCCAACCGAGGAATAACAACGCTAAGTTGTCACCCAACACTAAAAGCAGCATGCTTGCCACGAATAGGTTGAAGTATGAGAAGAAACGTGCAAAGTCTTCTTCGCCACGCATGTACCATGTTGCAAAGATGTGAATTAAGAAACCCACACCTGTGATCATGCCCATCATCAATAATGATAAGCCATCTAAATGAAGCGTGAAGCCCGGTGCTAAGTTACCTGCACTGAACCAAGTCCAAAGATGCTGAGTTGTTGCAACTGAACCATTATTAACAAAGTCGATACCGGCAATTAATGCAAATAAAGCTGAAAGACCCACTGAACCTGCACCAATAATTGCAGCAACTGATTCAGGAAGGTTTTTACGACCTGCCGCCAACAGGATAAAACCAATTAGCGGGAAAAGTACTGTTAAATATAAATAACTCATCCGCGCATCTCACTAGCAGCATCCACATCCAGATGATGGAAGCGATGATAGAACTGAAGGACGATCGCAAGACCGATACACGCCTCTGCTGCAGCAAGCGTTAAGATCAAGATAAACATCACTTGACCATCTGGCTGTGCCCATGCGCTTCCTGCCAAAACGAACGCTAAAGCAGCAGCGTTCATCATGATTTCAAGGCTCATTAAAATAAATAGTAGGTTGCGTCGAACCATCACACCGTAAAAACCCAGTGCAAAAAGAATGGTTGCAACGATCAAACCATGTTCTAAAGGGATGTTGCCCATTATTCTTTGTCCTCTTCTGCACCTGGCTCACGTTTGCCAAGATGGAATGCAGCGACAAGTGCGCCAAGCAATAACATCGCAGCAACTTCAACCAGCAATAAGTACTGAGTAAAGAGTGAAGTACCCACTTCTTTCGGACCGACAACTTGAGCACCCATGACAGTGCCAGCAGTTGTGTAGTCTGACTTCAACATCCAAACAAGGATTAGACCCATCAGGAAGCTCATCAACGCAGGATATGCCCACGCTGAAGAAGTCAGCCATTTGCTTTCTTGTTCAACAGTATTTTGACCAAGATTCAGCATCATCACGACGAATACGAATAGCACCATGATTGCGCCAGCGTAAACGATAATTTCGAGGGCACCGGCAAACGGCGCACCCACGATCATGAAGATACCTGCAACTGCAAGTAAAGAGATAATCAAGCTTAATAAAGCATGTACTGGGTTCGTGTTAGTTACAACACGAACGGTAGAGACGATGGCCACAAGCGCCATCAAATAAAATGGCCACATCATGGTAATAGACTCCGTACATCAACTGGTGTGCTTTCGCGTTGAGCCTGACCTTTATCTTTACCAGCAACAGCCATACCTGTTACGCGGTAGAAGTTATAGTCTGGGTATTTACCAGGACCTGAGATAAGAAGGTTTTCTTTCTCATATACTAAGTCCTGACGAACATACTCACCTAACTCAAAGTCAGGTGTCATTTGAATCGCAGTCGTAGGACATGCTTCTTCACACATACCGCAGAAAATACAACGTGAGAAGTTGATACGGAAAAATTCCGGATACCAACGACCATCTTCTTTTTCAGCTTTTTGTAGTGAAATACAGCCGACTGGACATGCAACCGCACAAAGGTTACATGCAACGCAGCGCTCTTCACCATCAGGGTCACGCGTTAACACGATACGACCACGGAAACGTGGTGGTACGATGTCTTCCGCTTTAACCTCTGGATATAAAATGGTGTCACGTTTACGTGTCGCGTGTGAGAATACCATCCACAACGAACGTACAATTGACCCAAATCCAGCTAGAAATTTAAACATTTTATTCTCCCTGCTGTCTTAGGCCTGATTCATCAGAATCACAGCACCAGTTACCAGAAGGTTAACCAACGCCAATGGCAAGCAAATTTTCCAACCAAAGTTCATGACTTGGTCATAACGTGGACGCATTAAAGAACCACGAGCCAAGACAAACATCATGACAAAGAATGCTGTTTTAATAATGAACCAGAACGCAGCTGGAATGAATGGAATATCTAGGTTGAAAGGCGCTAACCAACCACCGAAGAATAAAGTCACGATTAATGCAGAGATCAGTACGACGTTGACGTATTCGGCAACGAAGAACATACCCCATTTCATACCGCCGTATTCGACATGGTAACCTTCCGCCAATTCTTGTTCTGCTTCTGGTTGGTCAAATGGATGACGGTGAGTTACCGCAACACCCGCAACCACGAAGATCAAGAAACCTAAGAACTGAGGAATAACAAACCAAACATCACGTTGAGCTTCAACAATTTCACGCATGTTGAATGAGCCTGCAATCGCAACCACACCCATCAGTGAAATACCCAAGAACACTTCATAAGAAATGGTTTGAGCGGCAGAACGTAAACCACCAAGTAATGCGTATTTGTTATTTGATGACCAACCACCGAACAATACTGCGTATACCGCAATACCAGCCATTGCCATAAAGAACAATAGACCGATGCTCATGTCTGAAACACCTAGATAAGGTGAAACAGGAATAACCATGAACGATAGCACCGCAGTTGCCATCGCAACTGCTGGAGCCATACGGAAAGTCAATTTGTCAGCAAATTTTGGTGTCCAGTCTTCTTTGAACATGATTTTCAGCATGTCGGCAACAATCTGGAACATACCGCCCGGACCTACACGGTTCGGACCGTAACGGTCTTGCCACAAGCCGAGTAAACGACGTTCAATAAAAGACATCAACGCAGCAATCAATACCACAACCAGTAAGATCACAATTGCTTGAAGAACTGAATAGGCGATTGGCCAGTTTTCAGCCCACAGCGGCGTTTGACGGATTAATTCTTGTTCCATGAATTACACTCCTACCGCGACTGAAACAGGTTCTGCAAGCGATACTGTAGGTGCTAGACCCACTGGGTAACCGATATAACCTGTAGGTAAGTATTCAATCACTTGAACTGGAAGGATGATTTCTGCATCCCCTGCTTTCACAGCGATACGTTGACCATCTTGAATATTTAAGCGTACTGCATCTTGCTCACCCACAGCAAACATTGCTTCAGGAATACGTGATTCCATCGCAGGTGTTTTCACTGTAAATTCACCAGAAGCGAAGATGTGATGCATCGGTACAAGACGGAAGCTTTCACCATTAACCGCAACAGGTGCAGGTGCAACGAAAGTACGTGCTGGACGTTTCGCTAAACGATCGAATAAACGAACGCCTGCATCACCACCTTTTAAGTGACCACCCACGTTGTCTTGGAATTTGTTCCAAGCTTGTGGAGAGTTCCAACCTGCAGACCAAGCAAATGGTACAAGTGAAGCTGGAGTTTGGTTACCTACATAACCTTCCATAGAGAACGTCAACGCAGAGTCTTTATCGACTGGTTGTTTTGGTTCATGAATAGAAAGTGGTGCGCGCATCGCTGTACGACCTGAGTAACGACGTGGTTCACGTGCCACTTTCAGACCATGTACACGGAAGCCAGCATCTGGTGCGACATCTTGAATCGCTTCAAGTGCAGGAACGTTTTTCGCTACTGACTCGATCACGTCATCAAGAAGTGTCCAAGAAATGGCTTTGCCTTTCACGCCAGTTTCAATGGCATGTAACCAGCGCCAAGATTCTTTGATCGCAAGTTCAGGTTTATAGTAGCTTGGGTCATACACTTGGTAGAAACGTTGTGCACGGCCTTCTTGAGAGACAACAGTACCGTCACCTTCAGCAAATGAAGCAGCAGAAAGTACGATGTTGGCTTTCTTCACAGTTTCAGTTTCAGAATGATCAAGTACAATCACTTCTTTACCAGAAAGTGCAGCATTCACCTGAGCGGCTGGTAAACGACGATAAAGGTCATTTTCCACCACGATCACGGTATCGTAATCTTGTGCAAATGCTTGTTCTAAGCTTTGACCACCAAAGATCGCTAAGCCCATTGAGTTCACTTCAGGAACAGTCAATGTTAAGCCCGCATTACCAAGGTTCTGTGCAACTTGTGCAGCAGCTTCCATGATTGATGGGTCTTGCAAGCTTGTACCAGAGATGATTAATGGTTTTTTCGCAGCTTTTAAAGTGTCAGCAATGGTTTGTGCAAATGCTTTTGCATCGTCATCCAAACCTAAGATCACTTCACCTTTGACAGCAGCAGCGACCGCAAAACCTAAACGTGCAATGTCGTTAGGTGATGCAACAACTTCACCTGTTGCAACATCAGCTAAACGTGTTTGAGTTGCAGCAAGGATGTAAATCGGAGATTTGGCATCTTGAGCAATACGTTGTACAGGTTCAGCCAACCACTCTTGCGTACGGCGCTCTGCAGCCATTTCTTTGGCTTTATTTTTCGCAGCTTGGCGAACAGATAGAGCCATACGAGGCGCAGTTTGAGTCAGATCTTCACCCAAAATCAACACAGCATCGTAGCTTTCGATTTCACGCATACCAGGGTTATAAACACCTTCGGTTTGCATAATAGAAGCTGCAAGTTCAACAAGTTTTTGCTCTTTTTGAGACATACCCGTTGAGAAGTTGTCTTGACCTACAAGTTCGCGAAGCGCGAAGTTTGATTCAAGTGATGCACGTGGTGAACCGATACCCAATACTTTTTTGCCTTGGATATTTTCAATTACGGTATCCAATGCTTGGTCTACAGAAACTGTAGTTACATTTGCACCAGAACGGAATTGTGGTTGACGTGGACGATCTTCACGGTTCACATAACCTGTACCGAAACGACCTTTATCGCAAAGGAAGTATTGGTTCACGTCACCGTTAAAGCGGTTTTCTACACGACGTAGTTCGCCATAACGTTCACCTGGAGAGATGTTACAACCTGAAGAACAGCCTTGGCATACGCTTGGCGCATACTGCATGTCCCATTTACGGTTATAGCGTTCAGAGTGAGTTTTATCTGTGAATACACCTGTTGGGCACACTTCAGTCAAGTTACCAGAGAATTCAGATTCTAAAGTACCTGATTCTGGACGACCAAAGTAAACACGCGAAGCGTTTGCATACACACCAAAGTCTGTACCACCTGCATAATCTTTGTAGTAACGCACACAACGGTAGCACGCAATACAACGGTTCATTTCATGAGAAATGAAAGAGCCTAGCTCTTGGTTGTAATGCGTACGTTTTGTGAAGCGGTAACGACGACGGTCATGCTGAGTCATTACAGTCATATCTTGTAAATGACAATGACCACCCTCTTCACAGACTGGGCAGTCGTGTGGGTGGTTGGTCATCAAGAATTCAACAACAGAAGCACGGAAATTTTTTGCTTCGTCATCTTCAATCGAGATGTAGGTATTGTCAGATGCAGGCGTCATACATGACATAACTAAACGACCGCGAGTATCTTCAGGATTCGCGTATTGAGTCACAGCACATTGACGGCAAGAACCGACAGAACCTAAGGATGGATGCCAACAAAAGTATGGGATGTCGATGCCAAGGCTAAGACATGCTTGTAGCAAGTTCTCTGAGCCGTTGACTTCATACGATTTTCCATCGACATGAATTGTAGCCATAGTCGAATTCCTTAAGCTTGTTCTACGTTGCTAGTTTGAGCTGCCGCATTTACGACTTTAGCTTCAAACTCGCCACGGAAATGTTTGAGTGCGCCCATTAACGGTTCCATCGCACCTGGAGCATGCGCACAGAAAGTTTTACCAATCCAAAGCTTACGAGTCAGTTCTTGTAAGTGATCGATATCTTCTTTCTTACCTGTGCCATCTTCCAAGGCTTTAAGCGCTTTAACCGCCCAAGGTAAGCCATCACGGCATGGTGTACACCAACCGCAAGATTCACGCGCAAAGAATTCTTCTAAGTTACGTGTCGCAGAAACCATACACTGAGTTTCATCAACCACCATGAGCAAACAGGTACCTAAACGTGAACCTGCTTTCATGATGCTTTCAGCATCCATAGGAAGGTCAATGTGTTCAGCAGCAAGGAAGTCTGTAGAAGCACCACCCGGTAACCATGCTTTGAGTTTTAAACCATCACGCATACCACCGGCATGATCTTCAATCACTTCACGCGCAGTTGTACCAAATGGAAGTTCCCAAAGACCTGGGAATTTTACTTTGCCTGAAGCGCCATAAATTTTAGTACCTGGATCTTTCGACTTACCTTCAGATAAACCGATATACCATTCAGGACCACGAAGCATAATTGCGGGTAAGTTGTTGTAAGTCTCTACGTTGTTAACAATCGTAGGACGACCCCAAGCACCTGCAACTTGTGGGAATGGCGGTTTAGTACGAGGGTTCGCACGGCGACCTTCAAGCGAGTTAATCAATGCAGTTTCTTCACCACAGATATAACGACCCGCACCAGTATGCACGTGTAACTCGAAGTTCCAACCTGTACCTAAGATGTTTTCACCCAAGTAACCTTTGGCACGAATTTGGTCCAATGCTTCATTTAAGTATTGAGCCGCTTCGATGTATTCACCACGGATGAAGATATAACCCTGTGTTGCTTCTAATGTATAAGCAGCAATCAACATACCTTCGATCAACTGATGAGGAAGTTTTTCCATCAACAGACGGTCTTTAAAGGTACCTGGTTCCATTTCATCGGCATTACAGATGAGGTAACGAGGGCCTGAGTTATCATTTGGCGCCATAAGCGACCATTTGATCCCTGCAGGGAAGCCCGCACCACCACGACCTTTTACAGTCGCAGCTTTAATCACTTCAAGCACTTCTTTCGGTTGCATGCCAACAGCTTTCTTAAAGCCTGCATACCCTTCAAGTGCTTCGTAATCATCTGCACTGCGAACGTGTTCCTGTTTGCTCAAACGCCATGTGAGTGGGTGAGTTTCTGGGTTACCGTCGCCATAAATTGGTTTTGGTTCAGTATTCATACATACTTCTCCAATAACTGTTTAATTGAAGTCACTTCAACTAGACCGTGAGTGTCTTCGTCAATCATTAACGTCGGACCTTTGTCACAGTTACCTAGGCAGCAAATTGGCAATAAAGTAAAGCGACCATCTGCAGTCGTTTGACCAAATGAAATGCCTAATTCACGCTGGAATGCTTCAGCAAGTGTTTCCGCACCCATCAAGAAGCAAGCAATCGAGTCACATAATAAAATTACGTGGCGACCAACTGGTTGACGGTAAATACGGTTATAGAAAGTAGCAACACCTTCTAGGTCTGCAAGGCTCATGCTAAGCAATTGAGCAATAGCATTCATCTGTGCATCATCTACCCAGCCATTACGGCGTTGTACACACTTCAAAGCATCAAGACATGCTGCGCGTGGGTACGGATAGTGACCAATGTGATGTTCGATATCGTGGATTTCTTCCGCAGTTAAAATCCCTTCAACATTCACACGTGGTTTTTTGTCAGTCAAAATCATCATAATGCGATTACCCCTTAGCGATCCACGTCAGCCATTACGACGTCAATTGTCGCTAAATAAATGATTAAGTCAGACATTAAGCTGCCGTTAATCACAGAAGGCATTTGCTGTAAGTGCGTGAAGGTTGGTGTACGGATACGTGTACGGTAACTCATCGTTGACTTATCTGAAGTCAAGTAGTAGTTCGACGCACCTTTTACCACTTCCGCCATTACAGAGCTTTCGCCTGCTGGCATTACAGGACCCCATGACACGCTCAAGAAGTGCGTAATCAATGTTTCGATGTCTTGTAAAGTTTTATCTTTTGGTGGTGGAACAGCCAGTGGATGGTCTGCTTTGTATGCACCAGAAGGCATGTTGTCTAAACATTGCTTGATGATTTTCAGCGATTCTTCAATTTCACGGAAGTGAACAAGAACACGTGCATAAGCATCGCCTTCGTACTCTAAAGGCACATCGAAGTCGTAGTTTTCGTAGCCGCTATAAGGACGGTATTTACGAACATCGAAATCAATACCTGTAGCACGTAGACCAGTACCCGTTACACCCCAAGCCAATGCAGATTTAGCATCATACTGAGCAACATTACGGGTACGACCGATAAACACTGAGTTTTTCAGTGCCGCAGTGTAGTACTCGTTCATACGCTTCGGCATCCAATCTAGGATTTCGCGAATGAGGTGCTGCCAGTTGTTTGGCAAGTCGTGCGCTGTACCACCGATACGGAACCATGCTGGGTGCATACGGTAACCCGTGATCGCTTCGATCGCGTCATAGATTTTTTGACGGTCAGCGAACATATAGAATACTGGGGTCATACCGCCGGCATCCTGAATCGCAGTACCAATGAACAATAAGTGGTTATTGATACGGAACAATTCAGACATCATGACACGGATACATTGTGCACGATCAGGAACGGTAATCCCTGCCATTTGCTCTACGCCAAGAACGTAAGGCATGTTTTGCGCACAACCACCTAAGTAGTCAACACGGTCTGTATATGGAATGAATGAGTGCCATGTTTGACGCTCAGCCATTTTTTCCACTCCACGGTGGTGATAGCCGATGTCAGGAACACAGTCTTTCACTTCTTCACCGTCCAACTGCAAGATTACACGGAAGGCACCGTGCGCAGATGGATGGTTAGGACCCAAGTTTAGGAACATGAAGTCTTCATCATCGTTCCCACGCTTCATACCCCAATCTTCAGGTACGAAACGAAGATGTTCTTGTTCGTAATCCTGTTTCGCTTGGTTTTGGCGATAAGGCGTGTATTCAGTCGCACGTGCAGAATATTCTTTACGTAACGGGTGACCTTCCCAATATGTTGGCAACAAGATACGACGGAGCATTGGATGCCCTTCGAAGTTGATACCAAACATGTCGTAAGCTTCACGCTCGTACCAGTTGGCATTCGGCCAAATATTGGTTGCCGTTGGAATGTTTACATCATTCTCAGCTAATGCAACCTTGATACGAATATCACTGTTACGCTCTAACGATAACAAGTGATAGAACACAGTGAAGTCAGATGCAGGCAGACCATCGCGGTGTGTACGTAAACGCTCATCAACCGCAGACAAGTCAAACAGCATCACGTATGGACGTGACACCGTACGCAAGAACATTAAAACTTCTTGTACACGTGCGCGCTCAACCCAGACTGTTGGAAAGTCTTCAAAAGTCGTTTGCACGTAGAAGTTCTCACCAAATTTGGTTTTGAGCTCTTCTACAATTGCAAATGCAGGGCGGGAATCAACTGGAGTTGATTCTGGCATAGCAATGTCAGTTTCAGCCATTGGCTTGGCTTCCTATTTAATACAAATTCAGTCAATCAAAACGACAATTACACCCAGTCCGGGTGTATCAATATTTCGTCGCAGTGATTATTTAATTTCATCCATTGAGCGTAAGTTTTTCACTGCAATACGCTGTGCGTTCTTACGGTCACGTTCTGGCATCATCTTTGGCTTATACACTGGCTTAAGATCATCACCAATCACGGCCGATAAAGGACGGCGCTCAAGTTGAATCTGGTCTTGCAATAACATCAATGCCTGAATTAAAGCTTCAGGACGTGGTGGGCAACCCGGGATATACACATCGACAGGGATGATTTTATCCACACCTTGTACAACTGAATAAATGTCGTACATACCACCAGAGTTTGCACATGCGCCCATTGAGATTACCCATTTAGGCTCAAGCATTTGCTCGTACAAACGTTGAATTACAGGCGCCATTTTCATGAAGCATGTACCTGCAACAATCATCAAGTCAGCCTGACGTGGTGAAGCACGAATAACCTCGGCACCGAAACGTGACAAGTCATGCACGCCTGTTAAAGTCGTTGCATACTCTACGTAGCAGCAAGATGTACCAAAGTTAAACGGCCAAACTGAGTTTTTACGACCCCAGTTTACTGCTGTATGTGCAACATCCTCTAAACGAGTCATGAACACATTTTTATTCACTTCTTCTTCAAGCGGATCGGTAACGATTTGACGCTCTTGAAGTGGATATTGATCAGCATCCGGATTCGCACGGGTTAATGTATATTTCATCCCGTCTTACTCCTTGTCAGATGATGCAGTCGGTGACTTAGATTTCACACGACCAGATGATTGCGCTGGAATTTGACCTGTAGGGTCCATAACCAACTCTTCAATAGAGTTAAAGCGTGTGATTTCTGCGATGTCCATATTTGGTGAACCAATTTTCAACGCTTTACCTGCAGCTTTACGCTTATCAGAAGGCGCCCAATCTAATGCACCTACTTTTACCGCGTAAATTAAAGCAATCAATAAATCGACCACAAAAATAACCACGGTAGTAAAACCAAACCAGCCTGCTTCACGAACAGAAGTAGACCATGCATATAGATAAAGTGCTTCGATATCAAACACGACGAAGAAAATTGCAACTAAATAGAATTTCGCAGACAAGCGAATACGTGCACCACCAGCACCTACTACACCTGACTCAAACTGCTCTTGCTTAGCACGACCCCATGATTTACCCCCAAGGAGTAAAGGGACGGTCAGCATAAAGACGCAAAGGAATGTAACGCCGATCACGAAGGCAATAATTGCCCAATCGTATGGAGTAATGGCACTCATGCGGGGATAACTCCTGGCAGGCCTATTTATTAACAAAGAATGTATGTATTGGCCTTCAAATACACCAAACACAAAATTAATCCCGCCAATTGTACCTGATTGAGGAGGCTTCTTGCTAGCTTATCGGTATTCGTCTTTAGGATGATTTTTTAATCATTTCAGCATTTAAATTGGGTTTACTCCCTTAAAATTAGGATTAATCGCTTAATTAGATTAGATTGCATTTTTTTATTAATTATTACATTTATGTGATTTTATCAGAAAATTATGACTGTTCAGTTTCATCAACAAACCCTTCATTTCTCAGCATACACGTTCAAATTGGCGTATTTTTATCAACTGTGTCATTTATTAAATAAATACTCCCCCACCTCAACTTTGTTGTTTCTTTATTCACTTCTTTTGCTTTTGATCTTTTCTTCAAATGAAAAGCCAGCTGTATTGGTTCTATGTAAAAAGACATTTTTTTAGCTTCTTGTGGCTTTTTTGCAATTCTTTGACACGACCTATAAAGAGTGTGATATTTGTAGTTAAAACACAAAAAGCAATCACAACGGAGAGACAATAATGACTTTAGAATTTACGCATAAACCTGATTATTTTCTATCTGCGCAATTGGTGATTCACCATATTAAAAACTACTTAGATAAGCACCCTGATGCTCAAAATGCCATTTTTGATTTACGTGATATCTATGAATTATTACGTCAAGATTTAGCTTCTGCAACCACCAACCTTAACGGGATTATGAATATTGCAGATGAATATAAACTTGAAACCCTAAACGGCGACCAAAAACTCATTAGCAATTATTCTATCGATGCAAAAAACAACTCTTTACTCATCGATTTCAATACAGATGCCCTTTCTGCTCTGAAAAATGGCAAACCCATTATTGAACCTGATGCAACGATTACCGAATAAGTAAAAACCTGATATCAAAAAGCCATTCAAATTGAATGGCTTTTTTATATGTATCATTCGCTAAATGCAGCTGAGCTAGATTTCTTAGCTCGCTTAGCTGTCATTGGCACTAAGCTCTTTACCATCTAGCTTCGGTTTATTTTTCTTAAAACGTGTCGCAGGCCATGTCATGGTAAAACGCGCCCCACCTAAAGTTGGACTTTCATCAATACCAACTGTTCCACCAAACCAGTAAGCAATACGGCTGACAATCGATAAACCTAAACCATAGCCCCCTGAAGCACGGGTACGACTATCATCTAAGCGTGCAAAGGCATCAAAAATACGCTTACGATCCTCTTCCGGAATACCAGGGCCATCATCTTCAACACAGATATAGGCCATGCCTTCATCATTCACACCACCACTGATCAGCACTTTATCATCACAATAACGCACTGCGTTGCCCACTAAGTTTTGTACAACGCGATGTAAATAGCGACGCTCGGTTTCCACAATCACTCCAATTGGTGGTGCTTGCAATTCCAAGGTTTTCCCTGTCTTTAAGGCTTCGGTTTCAATCAAGACCTGATCTAAAACTTCAAACAAGCTGACATCTTCAAACTCTAAAGATGGCATGCCTTGTTCGAGCTTGGCATAAGTCATGATTTCATCAATCAAGGTATTAAGCGCTTCGATATCTTTGTCGATTTGTTCAACTTGCTGCTGACGGTAGTCGTAGTCATCTTCATCCGCCATCATTTCTACACCAAAGCGAATTCGCGCCACAGGTGTTCGCAATTCATGCGATACCGCGCGCATCAACTCACGCTGTGCTTCAATTAAACGCTCAATATGATCTGACATGGAGTTATAGCTCGATGCTAAAGTACCAAATTCATCGGTACTTTCGACAGGCAGACGTACAGATAAGTCCCCGCCCTTCATTTTATTTAACGCATAATTTACAGCACGCAGCTTACGTTGCATCGGCACCAATAGGCCATAAACACCCAAGCTCAAGACAAACAAGCTCAGTAGCGTAATACCAGCTGCCAACTGAAAAGGCATCCAATTAAATAGCGGTACCGGCCCCATGACCAAGACTTCTGAAGTTGAGCTTGGAATTGGCGATACGATCGAAATGGTCGTGCCGCGCTCCGTCGCACTATCACGATACAAAATAATGCTGTGATCTAAGCGCAGTCGGCCGATTTGCTCAGAATCTAAAGGTAAACTCTGAACATTTTGAATTGAAATTGGATATGAAAAATGGTGCTGGATTTTTTCAAGATATTGTTTTTCTTGACCAGGGTAATACACCAAATAATCCAGTATAAATACAGGCAATGCTTTCATTTGGCGTTCTGAAATATTATCAGCTTTTATATACAGTAGATGTGAAGGGTCATCTTTTAAGCCAATAATAATATAAGCTGCTGTGGTTTGTGCGTCCCAACGCACTACAGCTTTACGCTCTTCTATACGTTTGGTTTCCGCTCGGGTTAAATCAACCTGATTAGCTTTTACATAATAAATAGGCAACTCAAGTAGATCGGATGCATCTGACACCCAATCTGACTTTTGTTGTTCATTTGGCTGACGTGCAATACCTTCACTTATAATGAAAGCCAAACCGTCAGTAAGCGATTCACGATATTCTTGCGCGCGCTGGTAGTTAATGATTTGCACCAGCAAATAGCCAAATGTAGCGACTAAAAAGACTAAAATCAGTAGCCCCGCATAAACGCGCAAAAATATACTGTGTTTAAACACGTAAAAGTGTCCTACTTTGCCAAACTGAGGGACGGTATTTTACATTAAATGCCGTTGGTTTCTTTTACGAATAAATAACCTTTACTACGTACTGTCTTAATGCGTTTCGGGTTTTCTGGATCATCGCCAATTTTTGGACGAATTCGCGAGATACGCACGTCGATTGAACGGTCTTGACCATCGTATTCAATACCACGAAGACGCTCAAAGATATCTTCACGAGAAAGAATGCGACCCGCATTAGATGCCAACAACCATAAAAGGTCATATTCCGCACTAGTAAAGTCAACCAACTCATTATTGAGTGTGACAGAACGACCACCATTATCAATTACAAGATCATCAAATTCGATGCGCTGTGCAACCTCATCTTCTGGTGCTTTGTCTGTACGACGTAATAATGCACGAATACGCGCAAGTAAAACGCGAGGTTGAACAGGTTTTGCAACATAGTCATCTGCACCCATTTCTAGACCCAACACTTGGTCCATGTCTTCGGTACGTGCAGTCAACATTAAAATTGGTTGATGGTAGTGTGGACGAACTTCACGACAAATGGTTAAACCATCTGCACCCGGAAGCATCACGTCGAGTAATACCATATCTGGTTGTTCAGCGATAATACGGCGAATCGCACGATTACCGTCTGGTTCTACCCCAACTTCAAGTCCGTTACGGATTAAGTATTCTTGAGTTAAACGAGCAAGACGCTCATCGTCTTCAACAATTAAAATTTTAGGTAACTTTTCTTCTTGGCTCATTGATTGCCCCTTATTTGATTGGGCGTATCCTATTTGAAATCCGATAGATACGCTTAAACATAGTTTGCAATATACACACGTTTACATTGTAAACAAGATGGCATTCACCAAACTGATACATCAATATCGTATTTTGTAATAAATTTTAACCTGCTACATTTTTGCAGCCGTATTTACCAATCATTTCCATGACCTATTGCTCACAATAGCAACAATTATAAATTTGGATACATTTTCATCGAATAAAAACTGACTGATTAATTCACAACTTTTTAGGCTTTCTGAAGTTATCCACAATGTTATCTATAAGCACTCTTTTTCGACTTTGCTATGCTATGCCCTTGTCGGATAAGGCATATATAACAAAGATAAAAAATAGGGATTTTTTGAGATGGATTTCTGCCAGAAAAGTTCAAAGCATTTAGTAAAATGTCAATATTGATATACCCTGAATTTTCCCGTATCTTGTGTTCAATAAATTTTTAAACCACTAGGTCTTGTGTTTAAACCTCAAACACTGTGGCATAAAAATTGCCCAGTTCAAACGGTCCTAACATAAAAATAGATGACAAATGGAGCTATGCTAGCATGAGCGTAACGAATTCAACCCCTGGTCAAATTCAGGTGATTAAACGCACCGGTGACGTTGCACCTTTTGATGCAGAAAAAATCTCTGTGGCGATTGGTAAAGCGTTCTTGGCCGTTGAAGGCCAGCAAAGCGCTGACTCCAGCCGTATTCATGACCGTATCTCTCAATTAACTGAGATGGTATTGAATACCTTTAACCGTCGTTTACCTTCTGGCGGTACCATTCATATTGAAGAAATTCAGGATCAGGTTGAACTTGCGCTTATGCGTACAGGTGAGCAAAAAGTTGCTCGCTCTTACGTGATTTACCGCGAACAACGTGCCGAAGCTCGTAAACAAACTGGTGCTCACCACCACCCTACTTTACAAGTGACAGGTTCAAACGGTCAGCTTAAACCGCTTGATCTTGGCGCGCTTGAGGCAAATATTGTTAAAGCAGCTGAAGGTTTAGAAGGCATCGATGTTCGAGCGATTATCGATGAGACTGTAAAAAACCTTTATAACGGCGTAAAAGAGTCAGACATCTCAACGACCATGATGATGGCTACTCGTACACGTATCGAACAAGAACCAAACTATACATATGTGACTGCGCGTTTATTGCGTAATGACCTTGTTGCTACAGGTTTAGAGTTCTTAGGTTTAGATACTGACACGAATGAAGGCGACGCTTTAGAAACTTTCTTGAAGAAAGGTATCGAGCTTGATCTTCTTTCTCCAGAACTACTTAACTTTGACCTTGCAAAATTGGCTGCTGCGATTCAACCAGAACGCTCAAACCAATTTACTTATTTAGGTCTACAAACCTTATTTGACCGTTACTTCATCCACTCAGATGGCGTACGTTTCGAATTACCACAATTATTCTTCATGCGTGTTTCAATGGGTCTTTCATTGAACGAAGACAACCGTGAAGAACGTGCAATCGAATTCTATAACTTATTGTCTAGCTTCGATTACATGGCGTCTACGCCTACTCTATTTAACTCGGGTACTTTACGTCCACAGTTATCTAGCTGTTACTTAACAACGATTTCAGATGACCTTTACAACATTTATGGCGCAATGCGTGATAACGCAATGTTGTCTAAATGGGCGGGTGGTTTAGGTAATGACTGGACGCCTGTTCGTGCGCTTAACTCGTACATCAAAGGTACGAATGGTAAGTCACAAGGTGTTGTACCGTTCCTTAAAGTTGCCAACGATACTGCTGTTGCAGTTAACCAAGGTGGTAAACGTAAAGGTGCAGTATGTGCATACCTTGAAACTTGGCACTTGGACATCGAAGAATTCCTAGAACTTCGTAAGAACACGGGTGATGATCGTCGTCGTACACACGACATGAACACAGCGAACTGGGTTCCTGATTTGTTTATGCAACGTGTATTCGAAGATGCTGAATGGACACTGTTCACACCATCTGAAACACCTGATTTGCATGACCTAACAGGTGCAGAATTTGCTGAACGCTATGCTTACTACGAAGGCATTGCGAAAGAAACCAACATGCTACATAAGAAAGTCCGTGCGAAAGACTTATGGCGCAAAATGTTGTCTATGTTGTTTGAAACTGGCCACCCTTGGATCACATTCAAAGACGTATGTAACTTACGTTCACCACAACAACACGTGGGTGTAGTTCACTCTTCTAACTTGTGTACAGAAATTACGCTGAACACTAACGAAGATGAAATCGCAGTATGTAACTTAGGTTCAATCAACCTTGTACAACACGTTCAAGGCGGTGTGTTAGATCGTGAAAAACTTGCTCGTACAGTAAAAACTGCTGTTCGTATGCTCGACAACGTGATTGACATCAACTACTACGCTGTTCCTCAAGCTCGTAACTCGAACTTGAAACACCGTCCAGTGGGTATGGGTATCATGGGCTTCCAAGATGCTTTATACGAAATGAAATTGGCTTATGGTTCTGATGCTGCGGTTGAGTTCGCTGACGAATCTATGGAAGTGATTTCTTACTACGCAATCCAAACGTCTAGCGACTTGGCACTTGAACGTGGTACTTACGAGACATTTAAAGGTTCACTTTGGGATCAAGGTATCTTGCCAATTGACTCTTTAGATATCGTACAAAAAGCACGTCCTGACCGTATGTTCGAAGTTGACCGTACAACACGTTTGGACTGGGATACTTTACGTACTAAAGTTCAAAAAGACGGTATGCGTAACTCAAACGTGATGGCGATTGCACCGACTGCAACCATTTCGAACATTTGTGGCGTATCGCAATCAATCGAACCAACATTCCAAAACTTGTATGTGAAATCTAACCTTTCTGGTGAATTCACAGTGATCAACCCGTACCTAGTACGTGCGTTAAAAGATCGCGGTCTTTGGGATTCTGTAATGGTGAACGACCTGAAACACTTCGAAGGTTCGGTTCAAAAAATTGCACGTATTCCTGAAGAGCTTAAAGCAATCTTCGCGACTGCGTTCGAAGTTGAGCCACGTTGGATTGTTGATGCTGCATCACGTCGTCAAAAATGGATCGACCAAGCTCAGTCTCTTAACCTTTACATCTCTGGTGCAAACGGTAAGAAACTTGATATGACGTACAAAATGGCATGGTTACGTGGTCTAAAAACCACTTACTACCTACGTGCATTGGGTGCGACTTCTGCTGAGAAATCAACCATTAACACAGGTGCGTTAAATGCAGTTAAACCTGCAACTGTAGCAGCTCCTGTTGCCGCGGTCGCAGCACCTGAAGCAAAACCAGAAGTTCCTGCAGAGGAAGACGGTTTTGCAAATGCAGCGCCAGTGCCACAAGCATGTTCAATTGACAACCCTGATTGTGAGGCTTGTCAGTAAGTTAACTGAATTAGGAATCAACCGGGATTTATCTCATCATTGCGATCTAGCAATGGTTGATTCTTATGAGTGGTTAGCATAAGAACTCACTCTTGCTACTTCGTATTGATTGATTCCGTTTAGGAGCGAACATGTCGAAGAAGTTGAAAGATTTTCGGAAGAAAGTGCGTGTAGTTATTGAAGAGTCTGAAAGAGTTATATACCGAGTACTTCTAGTTTGTTACTTAATGACAAGTGGAAGCGCTGGACACTCCTCAGATATTCAAGCTCAAGATATTGAAGAGACATTAGTGACTCAAGTTGCTAAATCTCACAAGGAAATATAATTCAACAAATTATATTTCTAATCCCCCTAAATCCCCCTTTTCCAAAGGGGGACTTCCGTGAAAACAAAATAATTCACGGAAATCCCCTCCTTTATTAAAGGAGGGGTTTGGGGAGGATTTAATATTTAACAATCAAGGACACCACCATGCCACATATGACGCATAACTATCAGTTAGGGTTAATTGCCTTGGTGGTTTCCTTTATTTTGACTTTTTATGTCCCGATCGCCTATTTCTGGTTCAAGGCATATAAATCGCGTAATCAAAATAAATAATATTTTTGTCCATTTATTTAAATTTAAAAAAACCTGCTAAGTGTTCAAAAACTGATAAAACAGACCATTTCATCACAGTCTACATTTAAAACAAGGCCTCTAATTCCGAGGTTTTTAATCGTATTTAAAATATATAACCAAATGATTTTTATTGTTTTTTTCAATTAATTATTAACAAATATTAATATTATTAAAATCAAAAAATTAGATGACAATTACTACCTCAATGGTTAATTAAACAACTATTTCATCTATCAAATTAGGCCAATAAAAACTACAATAGCTCCCAAATTTATTAAATAACTAAATCGCCTAACTTTACAAATGCTTGATTGTTTTTCACACACTCATTCATGCTTTGTAAATAAGTGAAGCGTATAATTTGTGAGAATTGATATGTCTATCCTAAGTTGGGACGATTTCGAAGATGATGAACCGAAACAAGCTGCACAAGCTCACCAGCCTGCGCCCGTCGAACCGCAAAAAACGACTGATTCGCAAGTGGTATCTAATGCACAGCACTCATCGCCGAATTTGGCAGCTGCACAACCCGCTCGAACCAGTACAAATCGACCAACAGATCCAACCGATCCGTTGGCAAGAGCATCTAACGCTCTAGAAAATCTAGACGTTGCACCTGGCTTAGAGGAGCTAGAAATGGGTGCTCAGCGTGTTCAAGTTGACGATAAAGCGATGATCAACTGCCGCGCTGACTTAAACCAACTTGTACCATTCAAATACGAATGGGCTTGGCAAAAATATCTAGACGGTTGTGCAAACCACTGGATGCCGCAAGAAGTGAACATGAACCATGACATCGCACTTTGGAAGTCTGAAAATGGCTTAACCGAAGATGAACGTACCATTGTTATGCGTTCTTTAGGTTTCTTCTCGACTGCGGATTCATTGGTTGCAAACAACTTGGTTCTTGCAATCTACCGTCACATCACCAACCCTGAATGCCGTCAGTACATCTTACGTCAATCATTTGAAGAAGCGATTCACACGCACGCTTACCAATACTGTATCGAATCTTTAGGCATGGACGAAGGCGAAGTCTTCAACATGTACCGTGAGATTCCTTCAGTGGCTCGTAAAGCAGCTTGGGGTCTGAAATATACACAATCTTTAAGTGATCCTACGTTCAAAACAGGTACACCTGAAAACGACCAAATCTTGCTTCGCAACTTGATCGCGTTCTACTGCGTACTTGAAGGTATCTTCTTCTACTGTGGTTTCAGCCAAATCTTGTCTATGGGTCGTCGTAACAAGATGAATGGTGTTGCTGAGCAATTCCAATACATCTTACGTGATGAATCTATGCACTTGAACTTTGGTATCGACATGATCAACCAAATCAAGATCGAGAACCCTCACCTATGGACTGCTGAGTTCCAAGAAGAAATCATTCAAATGATTCTTGAAGGCACAATGCTTGAAATCGAATATGCACGTGACACGATGCCACGCGGTGTATTGGGTATGAATGCAGGCATGATGGAAGAATACTTGAAGTTCATCTGTAACCGTCGTTTGAGCCAATTGGGCTTGCCTGAACAATTTGCTGGTGTTAATAACCCATTCCAGTGGATGTCAGAAATGATGGACTTACGTAAAGAGAAGAACTTCTTTGAAACTCGCGTAACTGACTACCAAACTGGTGGTGCGTTAAGCTGGTAATAAATTTTTCAGCGAAATATCAAAAGCGGAACCAAGTGTTCCGCTTTTTTTATGAAGAATTTCATTCACCCAAGCAAATCTATGCATTTAATTTAATTCATATTCTGCTAATATAAAACGGTATAAAAATACATCAATTAATAAAAATCACATAAAAAAAGAGGACAGAATGAAAGGTCAGATATTAGATTATTCAGTACAAACCAATTCAGGCATCATCAGTGGAGATGATCAAAACCGTTATGAGTTTACAGGTGCAGAATGGCGTGGCCAGAACTCACCTAAACGTGGCGATCATGTAGATTTCGATATCAGTCCAGAAGGTCAAGCTGTTCAAGTATTCAATGCTCTTGGCAGCAGTAATCCTATTCAACAAATTTCACAGCACCTCGATAAAATTTCAAACCAAGACCAAGCTGAATCAAAATTCAACATGATTGATTGGTTTGTCAAATGTCTAAAAAATTATGCCAACTTTACTGGACGTGCACGCCGTAAAGAATATTGGTTTTTTGTTTTGGTCTATCTTATCGCAATGATTATTACTCTGATTGTCGATTCAGTGCTTAGAACCAGAGGAATATTCACAGGTATTTTCATCTTAGCAATGGTTATTCCGTCCCTTTCTGTTGCAGTACGTCGTTTACATGATATTAATAAATCCGGTTGGTATTGGTTAATACAAATGATTCCACTCGTTGGACCGATTTTAGTCCTAATTTGGCTTGCAACGGAAACTAAACCTGAAGTAAACCAATGGGGACAACCTGCAAAATAAATAAAAAATCGTGGCTACTATTTATGTAGCCACCCTATCAACAGCACATTAACTCAGGAAAAATATGAAAGGACAAATACTAGATTTTTCGATTCAAACTAATACTGGGGTGATTAGTGCTGAAGATGGAAAACACTATCAATTTGCTGGTCATGAATGGCGAGGTCAAAGACCACCTACACGTGGAGAACAGGTTGATTTTGCTTTGGATGAAAGTGGGCAAGCGATTCAAGTCTATATTGCATTACGCCAACAAAGTTTTTCCACCAATACGCGAACAAACTACAGTGAAGAAGAGGAAAACTATGACTTTTTCGCGTGGTCATTCAAACCACTGAAAAAGTTTGCTGAATTTGAAGGACGTGCTCGACGTAAAGAGTTCTGGTTCTTTTGGCTATTTTGTATATTGGTCATTATACTTGCCTCTGTTTGCGATTTCGTTATTGGCAGTGAACCTTGGCTAGAAAATATTACTAATATCGTTTTACTCATTCCTAGCTTAGCTGTTGGCGCACGTCGACTACATGACACAGGACGTTCAGGTTGGTGGCAACTTTTAATGCTCACAATCATTGGGATCATCCCACTGATTATCTGGTGGGCTACAGACACCAAAGCCGAGAACAACCAATGGGGGCAACCCGCTAGAGATCTGCAACAATAAAATAAGGCGCACAATGCGCCTTATCTTTTAACACAAAAATTTAGCCATATTTACGTGCAAAATCTTCATCTGAAGTGCATAGATAAATAATAAATTCAATAAAAGCAACAATGGATGGAATAAAGGTCCAACAGAATAGTAGATACACAATCCCCCATCCAATACGACCCAAATAGAATTTATGGATACCAAATCCACCAAGGAAGAATGCTAAGAGTGCAGCAACAATTCGACTCTTTTGACCGTATTGCGTGCCTAAAGCATTCGGCACAGCGACTAAGTAAATATCGGTTGCGTAACCCATTCCACTTGTCTCAAAATCAACAAATTGTCCACGAGCAGGAACAGTTTGCCCTTTCCAATCGCTTCCAGAAAATTGATAACGATTCTGATCATCTCCGCTGATGATGCCTGTATTATTTTGAACAGAAAAATCTAGTATTTGCCCTTTCATATAATCCTCTATGTTTTATCTTTATTTGATGATTCTTGGACGTTATTTTCATCAGCAATATAACGAATTATTGATGAATATCATATCATTAACTTATCTTGCCAAATAGCATTTTGTAAACATCAATCTCAATGCATATACCACTGCCATCGCAAATATTGCATAACCCGCAGGAGTAATAAACAACGGAATACACAAAACAATCACCACGGTTAAAGGATATAAAAGTTTTCTAAAGCCACTTTGATGATGCAATTCATGGAGTAAATATAAACTTGTCGTATAAATCACGAGGCTGATCGCCACAAAGTAGCTTTCTTTTTCAGAACTAATCAGTGCCTCATGCGAAACCACATCGACTGCGGCAGCTAAACTAGCACCAATCGCCGCAATACTAATAAAGACAAAGAAATGTCCATAACCCCAAGTAAATGCCATTTTTCGGCTATTTAGACGCTCTGCAATACTGGTATCAAAATAAGACCACCACATGGTGAACATCATCATCAGGCCGCCTACCATCAAAAAGATCAGTTCAGTACTAAAACGTTGATTCGTTAATGCATCAGTCATCGCAATCGAACAGCCGACAATAGATTCGCCTAAAACGATAATGGTGAGCAGTGAATATCGCTCTGCAATATGATGCGCATGCCACGGTGTACGGCTTGCAGCTTCTGCAAAAACTGGCACAGACAGTTCAGCAATTGCGAGCAAAATGAAAAGATAAACGGTGAAATGCAGCGGTGAAAAATGAAAGAACAGCCACCCGACTTGTACCAGTATGATGCCAAAAGCATAGCGTAATGCAGTTTTCCGACGGGACAGATCATGCTTTGCAACGCGAAACCACTGCGTAACTAAGCCGAGACGCATAATGGCATAACCAATCACAATTACGTCAAAATCCTGCTTTTGAAAAGCGCTTGGAATACCAGCAGCAATGACCAAAGAGCCAATAATCTGAACAAAAGTTAAGATTCGATAGAGCGCATCATCATTATCATACGCCGAAGCAAACCAACTAAAGTTCATCCACGCCCACCACAAGGCAAAAAACACCATGCCATACAGCGTTAAACCCTGAGCTAAATGATTTTCAACAATGGCATGATGCAGTTGCTGCCCTGCTGTTGCGATCGCCACGACAAAGATCAAGTCAAAAAGCAATTCTAAAGAGGTCGCGACACGATGATGCTCATGTGGATCACGTGGGTGCAAAGGTTTGAGCCACTGACTAGGGAATAAAAATGATTTGGACATAGCATTCAGCTTTATTGTTTTCTGTCTGAATTTTTTCAAAAGCCTGAAACAGTTACAAGATCGATTACATAAATCAGATGAGAAACAGTTTTCTAGAAAAAGGATAATGGCTTTAAAAACACACTTAAGATTTAGATATTTCAATTGTAGAAGTTAAAAATTCAAAGTGACAAAACTGCGAAAGACGTTTTAAGATAAAAACTCGATAGATCGATGTGTTTTTTATATCTCAGCTATATTTTTCTCTAAATTTTAATGACATACTGCTATCCACTAAAATAATAATGAAACCTAAAAGTAATGTTAGAAGAAAAATTAGCGTCTTTTCCTGACGCAGTTTGGGTACAGATTCATTATGATCAAATGCAAGTTTTAACGCGTGATCATCAAATTGTAGCTGAACAAAACTGCCCTCTGGCTTTTATAGAACGTGGAAGTTTTGTCCGAAACTATCATGTTGCAGAACAGTGCTTCAACCAACTCATACAACAGATCCACTTCAAGTGGTATGAGTTTGGACAGCCGGTTATTTTTATTCAGTTAAAAGAACGCTTAAGTGAAGAAGTCAGCGCACTCGAGCTACAAGCCATTCAAGAAATGGCTCTAAGCGCAAATGCACATTTTGTATTTGTTTACGACAAACATGGTATCGCACTCGAAGCAGAAACCATCAAAAATGATGAGTCTCCTTTGCTCAAATGGCTTTTCTGTGGGGTGATCTTGCTCATTTTGCTGATTATCTTTAAATAATCAGCATCATTCATTAGGTTCGGTGCAACTACGACACTTTCTGCTGCTGCAATTGCTCAATACTCGAAATCAAATCGTTAAAACCGTCAATTACTAGCGCTGGTGCAGCCATTTGAATTTCTTCTGTACTACCATAACCATAGCTCACAGCAATACTCGGCACAGCATTACGGCGCGCGCCTAAAATATCGTACTCACGGTCTCCCACCATCACACATTCCTTCGCATCCAACTGTTCTTGCTGCAAAATGTATTCAATTAAATCGCCTTTGTTGGTTCGCTCACCGTTCAGTTCACTGCCATAGATCACAGTAAAATATTTTGCCAAATCAAAATGTTCTAAAATTTGGCGGGCATAGACCGTCGGCTTTGCTGTAGCGACGTACAAGTGAAAGCCTTGCTGTTGTAAAGTTGCTAGAGTGTCGGCAACGGCAGGATAGACTTTATTTTCAAATAAGCCAGTCACTGCAAAGCGCTCGCGATAGCCTAGTAAAGCCTGATCTGCAAGTACATTATGCACATCGACATTGAGGATTTTGGCCAAAGAGGCTTTCAAAGGTGGCCCAATGATCCAATCGATATTGGTCTCATCCGAAATGGGATGTCCAATTTTCGCCAGTCCATAGCGTGCTGAAGTAGTAATGCCAACTTTTGGATCTGTTAATGTTCCATCGAGATCGATCAATATATTCTTAATCACAGCTTGTACCTTATCCATTCACTTCTGCAAAAATACTATCGAGTGTTCGCTCAAAGTTGCCTATACTATCGCAAATTTTGTGTAATAAGGACATCATTGTGCGCCCTACTGTACTGTGCTTTTCAGGTCTTGACCCTTCAGGTGGTGCAGGACTGCAAGCGGACATTGAAGCCATTGGTCAAAGTGGCGCACATGCTGCCATTGCGTGTACAGCATTAACCGTTCAAAACTCACAACAAGTGTATTCGTTTGAAGCGACCTCTCGTGAGTTATTGCTGGCTCAAGCACATGCCGTCGTCGGTGACCTCCCTATTCGCTGTGTAAAATCAGGAATGTTAGGAACGACTGAAAATATCGCGGCTCTCGCTGAGTTTTTACGTGAACATCCCGAATATCATTATGTTCTCGACCCCGTTTTAGTTGCCAATAGTGGTGGTTCTTTGGGCGATCAAGCAACTTTGGTCAAAGCCTTTGCAGAACTGATTCCACTTGCCACTGTGCTTACACCCAATACCGTAGAATTACGTGCGCTCACAGGTGAAGAGGATATTTCTAAAGCAACTGCGCAACTTTTTGCGATGGGTGCTCAAGCGGTATTAGTAAAAGGTGGGCATGAAAATACGCCTGACTATATCCAAAACTCGTTGTACGTTCAGGGTGAATTAGTCTCTGAAACCCGTTGTCCACGACTGGATGGGGAATATCATGGTTCGGGCTGTTCATTGGCGAGTTTTATTGCAGGGCGTTTAGCCTTAGGTGATGAGCTCAAAACGGCTGTTCATCATGCCGAAACATGGCTATTTGGTGTGTTGAAAATCGCTGAATCACCAGTTGTCGGAGGACAGAAAATTCCAAAACGTTTTTAAAGTACTCGGTTATTTATTTAAACCCGATAGAATAAAACGCTGCATCATTTAAAGCCCTGAATATCAGGGCTTTTTCAAATTAAGAGTCGAGTTGAACGCGATAGACCAAGGTTGGAATTTCCCACGCACCACCAGCAAATCCTTTGCACTGTGTGGTTTTTGCCATATAGGTTTGGATAAAACGCTGACCATTCCATGACCACTCCCCCGTACTATGACAGTCGCCAATGCCTCGTCCACGTTGATTGGAGAAAATCTGCCCTTCGCTAAAACCACTTCCGGAAAAGGTCACGGATTGTTTGATTTGCTTTAAATTTCGATCCATCAGCCAATAGCCATTACCACTGTTATATGCCCCACGCCAACATGGCACTTCGACCAAGGCATTTTTCCCATTGATTGGAAACACCACGACCCGATCATCCTCTAAGAAATTTGCATCAAAGAGTTGAGGACAATCTTCTACTGTCGTTTTCTTCTTTATCAATCCAAACAATTGTTTGGCTGTGGGCGCATTGACGGCATACCGTGTTTGTAAGCCCTTACTGTAATTTTGAATATTCACTTTCGGAATACTTTTCGGTTTGAGTACATTGGCCGAACTACTATTGGCTTTACGCAATAATGCCGAATTTGTCCCTATGCGCTTTTGAAAATCATCCATACGGAGTAAAACTGCACTAGCGCCCTGCACAGACAATAACCATGTTTTGTTGTTGCCTTTCCACACAATTGGTTGGTTGGCTTGTAAGGCTTGAATCAGTTTTTGAGTTTGAGCTGCACTTAACTGACCTTCCGCAGTTTTGGCATCAAGCTGCACAGTTCCCTGATTTTTACCTAAAGTGTAAAGTTGAAGTGGTTTATTTGCCGCACTTAACGTTTCAGGATCGAGTTTCACTCGTGCGCTGACTTGCGCTTGAGCGCCCGCAGCACGTTGTAATAATACAGAAATAGCGGGCTGATTGCCCTCCGCCTGATAACCTGCAACGCGACAAGTCCCCGTATTATCACAAGCGATTTCCCAATCCTTATGTGAAAAATAATTTCCTTGAATTTGAGCAAAACTCACACTACAACCCAATGCAGCAACGTAGCCCAATAAAAGTTGCCAGATGACATTATTTTTGTTCATGTCTTTGGCTCGAATAATTATATTAGAGCCATCTTAGAATGCTTTTCACTGAAACTCCAGTTTAAATGGATCTGCTACATGATTTAAATTTATAGAGATGAATCATTCAGTTGCTGTATCTCTTCACATTTTTTTCGTTTCGCATTTTCATCACTGAGCGTATTCATCAAATCTGCCGCTAGGCCTTTTAAAAGACTCATATCATCATCGGTCATTTGATTCGGCTGCCGATCTAAAACACAGAAACTTCCCAGGGCCACCCCATTACGGTCTCTAAGTGCAACGCCTGCATAAAAGCGAATGCGGTTATGCATCAATTCAGGTAAATGCGCAAAGCGTGGGTCACGTTGTAGGTCTTCAATAATCAAGCGTTCATTTTGATACACCAAATGGCTGCAGATCGAGTCTTGCTTGGACTGGCGCACCTGCATCGGTTGCTCGGTAGCCTGAGCCAAAGGGCTACCTGGGGTATAGACCCAGTCTTGCTTGACCCAAGAGATTTGTGCATATTTCACATCGAAGGCTTGTCGGGCTTCTTCAATATATTGTTCATAAATCGGTAAATTCCGATCATCCAAAACATTCAGTTCTTCTAATGCTTTTAAGCGCTGTGCTTCAACGCTAGGATCAGGCTCATCCAACCAAGATTCACCCTGCTTCAATTGAAAAGCTTCAATGGTTAATAACAAGTCATTCATATTATTGACCACTGCATCGACGGTGAAATTTTCTTTGATCGCATCTAATTGGGATATCTCATCACAGCTCCACAGTGCAAAAATCAGTTTTTTATCTGGAAACTGTGCCTTAAAAACATGGCTTAAAAGGCGAATTTGAGCTTCTGGTGCCGTATGGAAAATCGAAATACATACGATCTGAATATCCTCTTGGATATCATCTATACTTTGATGCTGATTTTGTATCAATACGTCGCTAAAAGCCTGAGCCGGAATACTGCTTAAGCTTAGGCTATGCGCCAACATAGCCGATACTTGAACATCAATTTCCCAACGTGCCCCGATACATAACACCGCTGCTTTCTGATCCTGCTGTGCAACTGGATATGCCCGTTGAAAACTATGAGTAAACAGTTTTAATCCCTGATGTAAACGTAGTCGATGTTCAGCACTGGCCTCGGTGTTGTGGCCTCTCGAAAAAATCCGTATGGCTGGAATCGCGACTTTGGCATAAAACGCATTAACCCGCCGTGCCTTGATTTCATCCGTCGCATCCTTCGGTAACTTTTCAGCAATAAAAGTCTGTGCAACATCCATGGCATCTTGCACATCATCAGCGACTAATCTTTGATAGAAGCGCTCATGCGGTGCCAATGCAGGCGTACTACCGATCAGGGTTTTAATAAAACCTAAGGATGGTACATAGCTTGAAAGCACCAATAAACACGCGGTTAAAGGCGTCGATAAAATTAAACCAATTGGCCCCCACACCGCCGTCCAAAACATGGCTGCGATGATAATGGCTAAAGTTGAAAGTCCAGTACTTTCCCCATACAACCAAGGCTCAATAATATTATTACTGACCAACTCTAAGAGCAGGATTAAGCCGACTGTCCACAGCACCATATTCCATGTGGGATCTACCGCAAAAGCCAGTGCAATGGGGAAAATCGCAGAAATCATCGGGCCGACATAGGGAACAAAGCGCATCACAATCGCCACCATTCCCCACATAATTGCTGCCGGCACCCCAATAAACCAAAGTCCCAAAGCCATCGGAATACCGTAGGTCACATTCACCATCAGCTGCATACGTAAATATTTACCGATACGATTGGCCGCTTCATCTAGTGCGTCAGTTCCAATATTTAAATTACCGCCCAGCAGCTTAAGGAAACGATCATGCAAATCTTTCCGATTAACCAAAATCAGAATCACAAACAAAAAAACAATACCCGCAGTTGCCAAGGGATTGAGCACCCGCTCGCTCCAAGCCATGACCGCTTCAGCCGTGGTTTGTTGTTGCCCCACCACTTTCACTTGTTGCACTTTAGGATTTTTCTCTTCTGGCACCACATCATCTATCGAATTTTCAACGGTATCTATGGTGGTTTTTGCGCCATCCCAAACACTCGGGCCGCGTGCAAATTGACGAATAGAATCCATTTTCTTTTGAATCGTGCCCTGATATTGCGGTAATTCTTGGCTTAATTGCCCCAGTTGATAACCCAAATAAGAGGCCGCGCCGGATAAAATCGCCAAAGCCAAACCAACCACAATAAATATAGATGGCATCTGCGGAAGTCCCCAACCGCGTAGTTTCATCACCAAAGGATCAACTAAAAAAGCCAATAAAATTGCGAGTGCCAATGGAATAAAAATATCTTTGCCAAGATATAAGGCGGCAATCAGCAAACTGCCGATGATAAATCCTGCCGTGATTCGAATCACTTTATGTAAATCTGCAGGGGGCATTTGCTTCGATGCGTTCAGGTCTTGCAAGCCTTGCTTTTGACCTGATGGTGATGATTCAAATTCTTGCGCTAATTTATTATTTTTATGATCCATTTTCTTATCCTGAACGATGGTCATTATTTTTTAATTTAGGCTGAAGTTTTAGGGCTGCATACGCATTTCATGTAATGATTTGCAAAGAAAAAAACAGAGCTTTATAGCTCTGTTTTTCATACTGCGTTTCGAGAGGAATTAAAAGGTAATCACTTTACTTTGATGAGTCACAATATCCACGGGAACAGAAATATGTTGATGAACGATCTTCCATTGAGACTGCGTTTTTTTCATCCCAATGGTATTACGACACCACGAGATCCCCGGCGTTGGTATTCCGCTCTGATCATCAATTTTGGAATAACAGTGCAGAAAGGCAATATCAGGATCTGCATGGATGACCAATTCCCGCCTAAATACCTTTAAGCCTTCACGAAAATACTCCCGATAAAATTCCCACATTTTTTGATATGCCATTAAGCCACGCATTTCACAACTGGCATCAAAAAAGTACACATCTGCTGCGCAGGATTCAGCAATATTTTCAATTTTCAATTGGCAGATGACCTCATCCCAATTGGCTAAAAATTGCAGAATTTCGTCAGCGGCCTGTTGGTCACCAACTATTTTGATTTTATCTTGCATCTCTGGCACCTATTTATTTTATTTTTTATGAAGCATTGTTCTGGGCGGCGTTTGGAAGTTGAATTTTAACGATCTTCCAGCTCCAACCGCGGCGTTGCATACTAAATACGGTATATTTTTCTTCGCTTAGGCCTTGGAGCGGCACATACAGATCAAATCGATTCCAAGCGCTATAGCTGGCTTTGGGTTCAAGTGGCTGGCTTTGCTTTAAAGCAACAGCGGTTGCAGTTTCGTCATTTTTGGATAGTGTTGACGCATAAGGTTGTTCTGCGACCTTATTTTCAGCATGCGTGAATAGTTCAATCCCTGGGCTAATCATGCTCGGATTGGTCAGTTTGGTTATTTCTGGTAGTTGGATCGACTCTTTTAATGCTTTGCCTTGTAAAAGCAGCATGATACTGGTTGGATTGACCAGACTGTCGACTAGCGTTGCACTGAGGACTGTGCTGAGCTGCCCACCCCAAGACTGGGCAAATTCGGGTAAATGCTGTAGCCCAGTTTTCTGTTGAATGAGGTCTTCAACTTGTGGTTTTAGACTCGATTTGACTGCCGCAAAATCGATATATTGAGCAATTTTTTCAGGTTGATTGTGCTCATAGGCTTGACGTATTTGATACAACACCCAATACGGAGACGCAATCATCCAACCCATGACGATGATCAAAATCGTAATGAGCCCATAATACAAAATATGATTCTGCTTATTCATCGTTCACCACTCTAGCCAGTGAAGTTGTGGTACTTCCTTGTACCGTCAAATAAGCCTGATCTAGATTTAAGAGCATCCAACCCAACAGCGCTTATTTGAGAACCATATTGCTTTTGATCTTGTGATTTTGACGAGCCTTCAGGTTTTGTTTATCCCGCGTTGACTGTCTCGATCAGGTTGTTTCAAATTTAAGCAGTTAGATCTTTAATTTGGGTACTTGCACCATTGGTTTTAACTGATTCAATGCCTTTATCGCGTGATTGCTCACTGGCATAAAATTGGCTGGTCCCAATAATTTGATGGTTTGCCGCTTTCAAATTAAAATATGGTTTGCCATTTTTGGCCGTCAGTCGTTCAAAACGACTGTCATCTGAACTGTTCTTTTGTACAGACTCAATCCCGTTTTGGGCTGATGCTTTCGCTTTATATAATTCACTCGTTAAAATGATTTCACCGTTCCCTGCTTTTAATACAAAACGAAACTGCTGATCATTAGAATGACTGATCTCGTACCATCCCGACATATGTTACCCCTTCATTTTCATTGTTTTATCTATTATTCGATCAGGATTTGTTGTTGGAAATTCAACCTGATCTACAGAATATAAATGAACTCGGTCACATTTTTCAATGTCTTTTTTGATCAGAGTAAAGGCTTAAAATTTAATCACTAAGAAAATGATTTTCAATAAATAATTCCAATAAAAAATAATCCGACCGAAGTCGGATTTCATCATTCTTTCATCATGCTGTATTTGTGAATAGAGGCGCATTACTCAACGCATGAATAAAGGCCTTAAGGACTGACGATCTGCTTCGAATAGGTCGCTTTATTCATTTCTAAAATTTCAACACAAAGTTGCACTTCTACTGCTGAAGCTGTGACATGTTGTTTCAACACGTCCAATAACAACAATGAAATTTGCTTTTGCACTTCGATCGTTCGACCCGTCAATAATGAAACTTTGGCATGCATATACGCATGTTGGGCGTGTTCATCCAAACCCACAACAAAATCTTGCTGAGCGACAGCACGGCTCTTAATATCATTGATGGCACTGACATGACCTGATTCAAATAAGGCAGCGTTCAGCGCTTTAAGTAAAGGACGAGGCTCCAGCTCAAGGTTATTGGAATATTCCAAATGAATATGCGGCATAGTAAAGACATTTCAAACCCGTAATGCGTCTATTATGCAGGCTGAAAAGTAAAATCTATAGCGGATTAGTTATCTATTTCATGTTTAAGTAGACATCCCAAGCCAAGTGTGGCCTTCGCTTAGGATAATTGAAAGTTGCTTTGGAGCGAACAAAAACGAAACTTAAACTTTTTTCACGTATTCAGATTTGAGTTTCATTGCTCCTATACCATCAATTTTACAATCAATGTCATGACCATCTGTTGCATCGGCTAAAAGACGGATATTTTTAACTTTGGTGCCCACTTTCACCACTGAAGATGAACCTTTAATTTTAAGGTCTTTCACCACAGTAACCGTGTCACCATCGGTCAATACATTGCCATTGGCATCTTTAATCAGCACCTGCTCATCAGCAGCGCTT
Source organism: Acinetobacter sp. YH01024 (assembly GCF_013420195.1). Taxonomy (NCBI): domain Bacteria; kingdom Pseudomonadati; phylum Pseudomonadota; class Gammaproteobacteria; order Moraxellales; family Moraxellaceae; genus Acinetobacter; species Acinetobacter sp. YH01024. The sequence continues at coordinate 21,918 of NZ_VOYQ01000004.1, read as the reverse complement.
TCGCCTTCACGCCATTCGTGTGAGCATTCAGGACAAATCAGTAAGTCACCATCATTATAGGTATATTCAGAATTACATTGGGGACAATTGGGTAAAGACATAAAAGACCTCAAAAAAGATGGACGCAAAAATCCATAAAAACTTAATATAACATTTTTATGTATTTCATAAACTTAAAAACCATAAATATCGTATGGTTTAGTGAAGTTATGACGATTTAAATAACACAACGCCACAGCACTAATCGGTTTAAATTTTAGATCTCTAATGAGGTGTTTAATATCAACGCTTTTAAGATATGCGCATGATTTTTATCCATATGTTTGGCCGCTGTGAGTAAGGTCAGCGGCTCCTCTTTTTCCCATGCGCGCAGTTGTTCTAACTCGGCTTGATGCGGCTGTATTTCTTGCAAATAGCGCTGTTTAAACTCGTCCCAACGAGAAGCCATTGCCTCGTCTTGATGATACCAACGACGTAAATCTGTCGATGGCGTCAATGCCTTCGGCCACAAATCTAGCTCTGCGCTCACTTTACTGATACCACGCGGCCACAAGCGATCGACCAATATGCGTTTACCGTCATCTGGGCTTATCTCATCATAAATACGTTTAATATGTACGGTCATTAAGCCCTCCATCATCTATTTACAGTTTTTCGATCATTCTTCAAATTATTCATCGGGCATCGCTGGATTCACTAAAAAAGCCAGCAACTGTAAAGACTCCTGCCAACCCAAATAACAGGCATCAGGTGGAATAACGCTCGGCAACCCTGCCTGTACAATCGTCACTTCGGTTCCTACTGATACCGCTTTAAACTCAACAGTGACCTCGATTTCACCGGCTAACTCTGGCATATCAAATTGGTCTGTATAGCGCAGTAAATGATTCGGCACGACTTCATGATAATCACCATGAAAAGCGTGTGTGGTTCCGGTTGAAAAATTTTGAAACGACATGCGGTACGAGCCACCTACACGCACATCCGAATGTTCCACATGGGCGGTAAATCCATACGGTGCCATCCATTTCACCAAAGCATCTGGCTCCACAAAGGCACGATAAACGCGCTCTACAGGTGCACTAAAAACACGATGTAATCGAACAGTATTACTCATGATGATGTCCTTTTGTCATTGTTTTCACTGAATCATCCACATGCATTCACCCTCGCTTTATCGTCCATTTTTATCACACTGAAACGATCTAAGCGAAACAGTGTTACGACGTATGAGAAAGGTGTATTACTGTTCAATACTATAGCGAATCCTACAGATTGATCCCATCACTTTAACGCAATGCCGTGTTATGTTTTGTGAGCTGCATTCATATTGATTTTTTTATAAAAATATTGAAAAATCAAAATTTTACACAATTTCTCTAAAATTTAAATAATAAAAAACCCAGTTGAAAGACTGGGTTCTTGTTGCTAAAGATGCAATAGTGAGACTTAGCTCAATTGTGCTTCATCTTCTTCCAGATCATCATCTTCATAGATATAAGCCATACAACCCCAGCCATCATATTCGCCCGAATGTTGTTCCGCAATTTTAATAAACCACTGCTCTAAATCAACGATATCTTCATAATCAGGTTCCATATAGACATAGACCGTGATAATCCATTCCTCGCGATCTGATTCTTCATCTTGGAACAACGAAATTTTTTGCTCTTCTTTCAATAAATACAATGCACACTGTTCAGCCTGCGCTTCGTTCGAAAAGGCAATTGAATATTCGATTTCGTGCGGCACAGATAAATCATCACCATCTTGCTGCATCTGCCACAGCACATTGCCATTATCATCATCTGGAAATTGTTTAAAATCACGAGTCATTGTGCGTTTCCTTATCGTTTATGAATTTTATTCTGTTGACTTAGATTAACGGATAATTGTTGCAATTTGCATTAGCGAAATCTCTTTAATCATAAAAAAAGACCGCCGAAGCGATCTTTCTGATAACAATTCAAATTAAACCGCAAAGTCCATATTGGCCTGAGTTTCTTTGAGATGTAAAACCAAAGCAGCCATTTTCAATTCTTCTAAGCGTAACTGAAGATAACTGTCGAGTACCTGTGCCTGGCTAAAATGTACACCATGCGCATTGAGCAAGGTGAAATCATCCGCCAAAGCCTGCAATAATTCACCTAAGTTTTCGGTATTTAATTGAGCCAAATACAAGTCAGCACGACTATTAAACACCAATGTGAATAATTGCATTGCTGCCAAACGACGCTCTTCATCGACATAGTTACAGTTTGCAGTCGATTGCTGCTCCATCGCATCAATCATTTTGCAGCGCACCGCAGTCAAATTTTGCTTTGCCGCAGATTCATTCATGCCATCCATCAGCTGATCTAAAATACTCTGTAAAGGTAAAAAGAATGCTGACTGATAGCCCCGTATTTTGTTTTCCAAAGCACGGTTGATGTTTTCCAAATACTGCTGATCCAGCGCTTGAGTATATAAACCCTTTAACTCGGCACGGGCTTGTTCCTGTATTTGTGATTTGGCTTTTTCTTGATATTTGCTTAAATACTGACGCACTTCTTCGATCTGTGCGCGAATATCATTCAACATGATATCGGCATTGGCCTTGGTGACTTCTACCAAACCATCAGCCTGTAAAGTTCGATACTCAACATATTGTTCAATCTCTACAATATGTTGATATTTTGCTACTTTATCGACTTGGATTTTTAGCCCACTGTTTTGAATACGTAATTGACTGATTGCATAATTCAATTCATCTTGCTGCGACTCTGTTTTAGCCAGTTTTAACCGCGCACGATCGAAGTTTTCCTGCAGTGAACGTAGGGTTTTATCATTTTTCAATTTGCGGTTATAAACAAAAAGGAGAGCCACAATTAATAGGATGATAAGGACGATTAAAGCAATATTGATCATTTGCCAATCCTCAAAATAAGCTTCAATAATTTAAGTTTATTCCCCAAAACAAACCTAATTTATAAAAATTAAAATCAATAATTTATTTCATATTAGCAGAATAAATGCAAAAAACTGTATTTATCTGACCAAATACACACTTGCACACAATTTAACTAAAATGCTGTTTTAAATCATTTTAATAAAATATTTTTATATTAAAAAAGTAATCATTCAATATTCATTAGAAAATATAATAAAACCTTAAAAATGGCGTTTATTTACTAAAAGCTACAAAGAAATTTAATATCAATATTTCTAAATTTTTCACATACTTTATAGAGATATTTAAATTATTTATATATCCCCAGAATTGGGGATATAGTGTATATCATGAATCATTTTTAAGCAGAAAAACCTATTTAAAGCTGTAGATATTCTGCGCTTTTTACGAGTCCCAAAGGTTTTAATTCAATGCAGCAGTTTTTATGAACAATGAGCATTCACATGAATATGCTTTAAAATTCTGCCGCACAATGAATATGAACAGCTTGTTGAGTTAAAGGCTGGGTAAATGCCAGATCGCAAGCATGTAACGCCATCCGTCCGAGTGAGCTCTGTTTTGCATTCGGGTGATACAGTTGATCCCCTGTAATTGGGTGCCCAATATGCATCATGTGTACACGTAGCTGATGAGAACGCCCTGTCACTGGTGTTAATAATACTCGGCTAATGTCCTTGCTTGCGTCATAGCTGATGGCTTGATACAAGGTTTTTGAGGGTTTGCCCAATTCAAAATGCACCATCTGTCGTGGGCGATTTTCCCAGTCCGTAATGAGGGGCACTTCAACACTACCCTCACCTTCGAGTTTGCCTTGAACCAAAGCCACATATTGCTTTTGAACCGTCCTCGCTTGGAACATTTTACTCACCGCCACTTCTGCATCGCGGTGTTTCGCAAACATCAAAATGCCTGATGTTGCCATGTCTAAACGATGGGTAATTTTTGCAGCAGGATACTGCTCCAAAACACGAAGATAGGCACTGTCATGATGCTCAGGCAAACGTCCCGGAACCGACAACAATTCCGCTGGTTTTTCGATGACAACCAAGTCTGCATCTTCATACAAAATACGTAGAGGACCTTGAGGCGGCGCATAGACAAAGTTGGGATCTAAAGGCATGGACAGACTGTGTACTGGGAGAATGTCGGCAAAATAACAACTGACTAATTCGCTGTCAATCGACTTTGACCGATCAGGTTCTACCCTAACGATTATTGGTCCCCAATTTACCAAAGGCTGGTGCTAATGAATGAGATAAATCATCCTCCAGTAACTGTAAGATGCTTGCACTCGTGGTTGAAGGATACTGATGTAGTGTGATGCGATATTCGCCCTGAAACCACTGTGACAAATGCAAGGCATAGGTTCGTTTAGGCCCAAAACCTAAATGCTGTTTTAAACGACTCTTTATACCTGTTCGTGATGATCCAACATACAGAATGTGATTGGGTTGATTTAACTTGGCACAGGCATGGGTTTTCAATGCCTTAAATGCGGCATAGTCTTGATATGTCTGCTGTATATCGCCACCGACTAGCTCTATAACATAAATATAAAGTGTATGTTGAGCAAGATCATCAAAGCTTGAAAACTCAAATATACGCTCAGCTTTAGTCTGCTGTGCCTGCAGACAATCCTGTATCAATTGATCCAGATAACCCATAACAAAATTATTTAAAATTTAGACAGTTAAGCATAACAACTTTGTGAAAAAGGACAATCTGAAGCTTAGATTAAGTTTGAGTTGTTCTGCGTGATATTTATTACATCAGCAATGATCAAAGTGTGTTGGGAATACATGCGAAGTTTGGAATTTTGAAAAAGATGGAAGGATTTATTATTCGTTTGAATTCTTTAAAATTTTTTAGGGTGTAAGAGAAAACAGTGTTGTTTACTTCAACTATCATCACTTTGTAAGTCATGATCTTATAGCCTATAAACTTCTGGTTTATAGCGTCCTAAGCTGAATCGAGACCTTTTGGGTGAGTACTGTACACGTGTTTTGCACCACTGACAGCATGCTACTCTTTTCAATCTCTGTAACACCCTTGAGATATATAGTAGTGATATAGATGAGGGATTGTTTCCCTGAAAATTACTGTTTTTAGCTTATTTTAAAAATATTTTTCACATTTAAAGATATATTGAAAATATTTTTCCCAACTATGGTTTTTTAGCATTTTTTCCATCTTATAAATGACTTTTCACGAGAATTTCCGCCATAACTTAGTACTCAAACAACAATTAATTATGCTGTTCAAAGCAAACTATTGCTTCTTTTTACTCATTTCGGACAGTAAATCCAACTGAATTTCCTGAATCGTGGCAAGACGATCCCATTGATGCATCAACAAATGATCTATCTTTTCATGTAAATGGCGAATTTCTAATTCAGCTTTTAAATTCACTTGATAATCATTCTCCGAACGCATGCGGTCTTTAGCTTCTTGACGGTTTTGGCTCATCATAATAATGGGCGCTTGTATGGCAGCGAGGCAAGACAACATCAAATTCAGCAAAATAAAAGGATAAGGATCAGCAGGATGCTTCACCATCACTACCGTATTGACTAAAATCCACACCGCTAAAAACAATGTAAAACAAATAAGAAATGCCCAGCTGCCGCCGAATGTTGCAATTTTATCCGCTAGCCTTTCGCCAAAACTCCACTGCTGATCCAGCTTTTCTTCAACATTTTTGCTAATCAGATCATGCTGCTGCATGCTGTTCAGCACTTCATATTCTAAATTGGAGACTTCGCCTTGTTCGGAGTTCAAAATTGACTGTACATATTGCATACGGTATTTGGTTAAATCAGTTTGGCAAATATAGTCCTGAGCACCGGATTCAGGAAAATCCTGAGCAATTTCTTCTGTAATGACTTTACGCACGGTTCCCATCGGAATCATATTTTTCAGTGGGAAACTTTTTTTGCACACCAAACAAGTACGGCATTCTACTTTCCCGTTCATTCTTGCCTTGCCCAATTGAATTTTATGTTCTTTTGAGCATACTGTTTTGCCTAAATTCAATGCAAGCAGCTTGTGCTTTTACACCAATATTTTTTATGATTTAAGCCTATTTTAGATAGTGCAGTGCAATGTAGGGTGTTAAATTCAAAAGTAAAATACCAATTTTATAAACAGCCATTCCACCATAATGAATAGCGTCAAACTGCTGATCGCTCAACTTAAACCAATGCCCATGCAGGCGTTTCATCCAATCTTTAGCAAAGACAAATACTACAAACCAAATGATTAAAATCAGATAGTTAATCACTAAGCTATACAGCAAGAAATCGCTTAAATGACTCAAGTTCATGGCAAATCTCCTAAGCGTATTTTTATCCTTAGTTTATGCCCCTTTCGAGCAATTGAATATTGCTTTTAAATTTCCGCTTAGATTTGGACTATTTTTAAGAGAGATGCCTGACGATCTTTGAGCTTGTGCTGATTTCACTGGTGTGGTTTGTTTTGTGTGGATTAAAGGAGTAATTATTGTTTTTTATTTTGGCTTAAATTTTTGGGGTGGTATAAGAGAAAACAATGTTGTTTACTTCAACTATCATCACTTTGTAAGTCATGATCTTATAGCCTATAAACTTCTGGTTTATAGCGTCCTAAGCTGAATCGAGACCTTTTGGGTGAGTACTGTACGCGTGTTTTGCACCACTGACAGCATGCTACTCTTTTCAATCTCTATCACACCCTTGAGATATACTTTAACCAAAGGGCATCGGGATTAATTTCCTAAGTTTTTCTAATTTTCTGCAAATTCAGCAAATTTTTTCAGCCATTTTAGGTTTAGCAGGATATTTTATCTTTTCAGCTCATTTCAGCGTTTTTTATCTGCAGATTTACCCAATTATAAGAAATTTTTCTTTCACAACAGACCAAATGTCCGAACACAGCGTCAAATTCTAAAATGTATCGCCACTGAGCATTCATCCCCTTTGCTTCATCCATCTAGGTTGAACACGACTCACAAAACACCGCTCAGTGAGTAACTAATGATCTAGATCTATCTTTGTTCTACTTATTGAAGTGAGGTTACGCAGTAACATCAGAAGCGCAATTTGCTTCAAATAAATGAACGATACGCGGTAACGTCATCCGCAAGTGTTTGAGACAGGGCTATTTTTAATCAAAAATGTTTTTGCGATACTGTGAATAATTTGACGGTAATGAGCGAGTTTTGCGGTGAGGAGCATTGCTCCGCAAGATGGTTTCCTTGCGAAGCTTCGCTTCTCATTTTGCCGAATGAGAAACAACGTTTCGTAAGAGTACCTCCAGCCGAAGGCTAATCCTTTTATTCAATCCCTAGATATAAGACACCGTCGAATAGAATTAAAAATCATTTTAAAAATGCAAAACTACTTTTAAGTGTGTAACATCAGTTATTTAATGGATGATCTATTCAATGCATTATTGGTCAATGAGCTAAATAGCTTTGTACCCACTGTGCGCTAAACCACCAACCACTACATGCCGCCATACCACAGAGTAAATTGGCCAAAATTTTATTCATTCGACTGAGGTCTGATGCATATATTTTGAGATTGATCAAATAAGCAATCACGGCATATACCAGTCCAATCGCACCACCAATGATGATCAGGATCAAAGGCCATGCTGCATAGGCATGTGCCACTGCTGGATATTTTGTAGAACGGATGGTTTCTGTGGTCATGCTGTATATCCTATTAATAACGCGATTACCTGTTTTAGTTAGCAATTTCTGCGCCATTATTCTTGGATATACAGCTTTATTTCAAGGTTAATGCATGTTGAATTTCTAGCTTTGACTACAGCATTTATCGCAACCGACAACTTTTTCTGTTGGCCAGCTCATTCGTGCACGCTTATAAGCGAGTTCGAAATTGGCAAAATAACCAATCAATATTTGCTGGTCAAATTGCGGCATGTCTACACATCCTTGCGAACCATTGTGAATTAAATGCGAGCCATTCGTTAAGGCATTTTCATCGACTATAAATTTAATCATCTACCATTCCCCTCATTATTTTTTATAAAATTCAAAGATTAATAAATCCATATAAAAATTATGTGATTTATAATCACATACTAAAATTATGCCTTTTTTGTTTAAAAATCAACCATATTTTAAAGATTTTTTAGCCGTCTCTTGGATGACTTAAACGCAGAATGATGTGCTCTTTTAGGATGGATAGGTGGGATTGCTCGATTTCATTTTTTGCGCTTAAGCCGAGTGCTTGGAATGTTGAGTAAAGGTATTTTTCACTCGAACTGACATCAACAAATACGGCGTCCAAATCAGACAACCCATAGTACTCGTCGCTAACTGTATGATGGTCTGTGTATCAGTAGCGCTTCTTATAATTTTTATAATCTTTATCAAACTTTGCTAATACTCAGTTTCGGATTTTTATTTCTATATTTATTAAACATAACGCAGATCACTCACACAAAAAGATGGATTCATTTTAGAGTGAAATATTGATTGGTTTATAAAGGGGTATCGACCTGTACAGTTCGTTTTTGGCGTATGCGGCGAACCAACCAGATCACGATTGCAATCACTAAGATCACCACGAAAAATGGGACTAAAAAGGCCAATACTGACAAGACTGCAGCACCAATCCATTCCCCTGTAGATAAGATTGGATTTGCAACGCCACCTGTGGTTGCGGTAGATACGCCACGCGCTGCGACGGTACTCATTTGTACTGCTGTTGCTGTACCACCACCGACAATAATTGCTGCCGCCCAACTGGCAAACTGTGACATTTCACCTGAGCTTACTGCCATTGTGGCGATGGTCCCTGCGATCATGGCTGCAGGTGTTGAAATGGTGTCGAGGGCATTGTCTACCCAAGGGATATAGTACGCGGCAATTTCACAGACAGTCGCAATTGCTAAGCCAATACAAACCGCAGGCATAGACAACCATTCGAATCCTTTCATTGGTTCGAATAGTCCTAAAATGGATGCAACACTCATCACCAATAAAGGTACAAAGACACGGAAGCCACAGGCAGCACTTAAGCCAATACCAATACACAGTCCTAATATTGTTTCCATGGGCTTCTCCGAATGGTCAAACGTACAATTTGTTTTTATATATGCTGTGTTATACGTTAGCAAAAAGCCCTATCGAGTGATAGGGCTTTTCTTTCTAAACAGCGGATAACTGTTAGTGTTTTGCAGCTTAGGCATTCTTATTGTTAAATTGATTGCCTTGGCATTTGGTACACGGTGGTAAACGATCAGTACCAATTTCTAAGTAGACGCGGTGTCCGCATTGAACACAAAAATAGAAGCCTGTTCCGGGTTTTTGACCAGCAGTAACCATTTTTGTTCTCCATGTGTTTTTAGAAATGGTAGATTCAGTATAACCCTCTTGTGATGAATGTCTATTGGTCATTTCGACAATTGATAATGGCATTTAGGCAAAGCATAATTTCGAAAGGAAATTTTGGTGGGTTTACAGCGATTTGCTGAGCCAGTTCTCTACTTGCAATTCGTCTACACGCAGAAATTCTTTTTCATTGTTTGTGACCATGACCCAATTATTTGATCGTGCATGAGCAGCTAGCCATAAATCGTTATTGCCAATTATTTGCCCCTGAAGCGCTAACTGTTTTCGAATTTGAGCATAGTGTACGGCGGTTCGTTCATCTAACTCTATAACAGGAATGATTGAAGTTAATTCATCAATCACTTTGAAAGCTTTTTCTTTCCATTGGCTTTTTTCCGCACCAAAGCGAAGTTCACCCAAAGTAATCACTGAAATAAAAATATTGCCGTCAGGTAAATGTTTTTCAAAATGCTGACGGACAATTTCGGGTTGATGCTTGGTGATATAAATACAAATATTGGTATCTAATAAATATTGTGTTGGCATTAGAACTCTTCTCGTTCTTGCGGTGGTTCATCCACTCTTGTTTCTGCATAAAAGTCGTCTGGCATTTGTGCCAAAACTTTAAATAATTGATCTGCTGTGACCGGTTTTTCACGCAATATGACTTCGTCACCACGGCGGAAGATTTCAACTTCTTTGCCTTCAAAGCGAAATTCTTTGGGTAAGCGAATAGCTTGGCTGCGACCTGTCATAAAAACTTTTGCGGTAGTCATAGGGCTACTCCATCAGTTTTGATATATATCTTATGATAGGTATTTATTGAGTGTTTTTCAATCAAAAATATAAATATCTTGTAAAAATCAGTGTGAGTTTTTAATGTTAATAATTAGCATTGATATAATTACATAAGTGCTCATTCTCACTATCTAGCCAGTCTCCAAAAACATCTATATCCTCTGCTTTCTTTAGCAGTTGTGAGAGCGATTTATCATCCATTACTAGATCTAAGCCACTATTACAAAACATCCATGCAACCTCTAAGTTTTCTTTAAAAAAATTATCTACTTCATCAAAAAAAAGACAAATATTTTCAAATTCACTTTCATTCAGCGGTATAAAGTTAAAGTGAACACTATCTTTATAATCTGACATTGTCGCAGGAACTACTCCATAATTTTCTAAATGAAAATGAAATGATTGCCCTTTCTTTTCAAAACCACCATGAGCAAAAGTATTCCTATACTTCTCTTTAATTAAAGTGAGTTCATCATGTATTCTTTTACTATTTGGATTACTTAAGTCAAAAACTTCACTGTATTTTTTAGACCAAAACTCACCAATAAATTTCTTAATATCATATTCCTTCTTATTTTTTGAAAAAGGCAATGCAAGCACTAAAATATGTTCTAACCGACTAAAATATGAATCAATCATTGCCAAGGAGTTATACACTGCGTACTGCTCTAAATCTCTTTTAGCAAAAAATGTATTCAACATGCTAGAAAAGTCTTTATTCTTAATAACGTTATCAATTTCTTTTTTAAAATTTTTTTTAGATTGGTCGCGAAAATAATAATATTGACCACTTAATTTATGGAAAAGATTTGGAATTGTAAAATTATTTAATGCAACTTGATTTTCTGCATACTGATTCAAAATATTCTTTTCAATAAACTTAATATTTTTCTTTAATTTATTAATTAATTCTTTCTGAATAGCCTCAACATCTGCTATTCGTTCACTATACAATCTTAAACCAAATTTGTGAGAGCTAATTAAATTTACTGCACCTTTATATTCAAAAATTATCCCCCAATGCATTTTATCCCATCTGGATATTGTTCTAAATCCACATATTTTATGAAGAGTAAATAAGAGTATAGACTCTACTGGAAAATCTTCACGAGAAATAGATATTACTGTTTTTTCATCTAATTTAGTTTCAGATGAAGGATCTGTTAATTTGAAATCTTGAAATATTCTTTCTAATTGAACTTTTATCTCTTTAGTAAACTTCATATTCCCAACTCAAAAAAACCCTACATCAATGTAGGGTCTTTTTTAAACAATATCAAATACTTTAATCTCCCCCTTGCGAAGTAATACTTCTCATCTTTTAAAAAGGGGAACTCCCTCCTTTTTCAAAGGTGAGGAATATATTCCGTAAGGGGAGGATTTAAAGAATTACATCAAGCCACATTCCCTTCCAAGAAATCCTGTGCAAAACGCTGCAATACACCGCCCGCTTCATACACATGCACTTCTTCTTCGGTATCCAAACGGCAAGTCACAGGCACTTTAATGATTTCATTTTTACCATCAGCAGTTGAACGCTCAACCACCAAAGTCAGGTCAGAACGCGGTGCAATATTACCAATCACGCTATAAAGCTCAGTACCATCCAGCTTCAAAGTTTTACGGTCTGTCCCTGCTTTAAACTCAAGCGGTAACACGCCCATACCTACTAAGTTAGTACGGTGAATACGTTCAAAACCTTCTGCCACGATCACTTCTACACCCGCAAGACGCACACCTTTAGCAGCCCAGTCACGGCTCGAACCCTGACCATAGTCCTTACCCGCAATAATGATGAGCGGCTGCTTACGGTTCATATAAGTTTCAATCGCTTCCCACATACGCATCACTTCGCCTTCTGGCTCTACACGCGCTTTTGAACCTTGCTTGATCGTACCGTCAGATCGAACCACCATTTCATTGAACAATTTCGGGTTGGCAAATGTTGCACGTTGTGCCGTTAAATGGTCGCCACGGTGAGTTGCGTATGAGTTAAAGTCTTCTTCAGGCACGCCCATTTTATGCAGATACTCACCTGCTGCCGAATCCATCATAATTGCATTTGATGGTGACAAATGGTCTGTGGTGATGTTGTCTGGCAAAATTGCAAGCGGACGCATATTTGCAAGTGTACGCGGTGCAGCCAAAGCCCCTTCCCAATACGGCGGACGGCGGATATAAGTACTTTGCGGACGCCAGTCGTATAACGGGCTTGCCGCTTTTTCACGCTCACCCAAGTCAAACATTGGGATATACACTTTCTTAAACTGTTCAGGTTTAACCGCTTCTTTCACCAATGCATCAATTTCAGCATCAGACGGCCAAATGTCTTTCAGGTAAATTGGATTACCGTCTTTGTCATTGCCCAGTGAATCTGTTTCGATATCAAAACGAATCGTCCCTGCAATGGCATACGCCACAACTAAAGGTGGAGAAGCCAAGAATGCTTGTTTTGCGTATGGATGGATACGACCATCGAAGTTACGGTTACCAGAAAGTACCGCAGTTGCGTACACATCACGGTCAATAATTTCTTGTTGAATCGCTGGGTCTAATGCACCAGACATACCGTTACAAGTAGTACATGCATAAGCGACAATACCAAAACCAAGTTTTTCTAAGTCTTTCAGTACGCCTGCTTCTTCCAAATACAATGCAGCCGCTTTAGAACCTGGTGCAAATGATGATTTCACCCAAGGTTTACGCACTAAGCCCAACTCATTCGCCTTACGTGCTAACAAACCTGCAGCCACAGTATTACGTGGGTTTGAAGTATTGGTACAAGAGGTAATGGCAGCAATAATCACCGCGCCATCTGGAATTAAACCTTCTGCTTCTTGCGCACGTGCTGCTTCTAAGTTGCCTGCAATGCCTTTGGCTTTTAGGTCAGCCGTCGATACACGTGCATGTGGGTTCGATGGACCTGCAATATTACGAGTCACTTTCGACAAATCAAAACGCAGTACACGCGGATATTCCGCTGCTGTCATATCTGACGCCCAAAGACCGATTTCTTTGGCATAGCTTTCAACCAATTTCACTTGATCTGCTTCGCGGCCTGTCAAAGTCAGGTAATCAATGGTGTTTTGGTCGATATAGAACATCGCAGCCGTTGCGCCATATTCAGGGGTCATGTTCGAGATCGTTGCACGGTCACCCACTGACATGCTGTCTGCGCCTTCACCGAAGAACTCTAAATAAGCACCAACCACGCGCTCTTTACGCAAGAACTCAGTGAGGGCTAATACGATATCGGTTGCGGTAATGCCTGCTTGACGCTGACCTACCAGTTCTACACCAATGATGTCTGGCAGACGCATCCAAGATGCACGTCCCAGCATCACGTTTTCAGCTTCTAGACCGCCGACACCGACAGAAATCACGCCCAAGGCATCAGTATGCGGCGTATGTGAGTCTGTACCCACACAGGTATCTGGGAATGCTACGCCTTCACGGTTTTGAATCACTGGAGACATTTTTTCCAAGTTGATTTGGTGCATGATGCCGTTGCCCGCAGGGATCACATCGACATTTTCAAAGGCTGTTTTGGTCCATTCAATGAAATGGAAACGGTCTTCGTTGCGGCGGTCTTCAATCGCGCGGTTTTTCTCAAATGCGTCAGGGTCAAAACCGCCAAACTCTACAGCTAGAGAATGGTCAACAATCAGCTGCGTTGGAACAACAGGATTAACTTTTGACGGGTCGCCGCCTTGGTCTGCAATCGCATCACGCAAGCCTGCAAGGTCAACCAATGCGGTTTGACCTAGGATGTCATGGCACACCACACGTGCAGGGTACCAAGGGAAATCGTGGTCTTGTTTGCGATTAATCAGTTCTTTTAAAGATTGTTCTAAGATTGCAGGGTCGCATTTACGAACCAACTGCTCTGCAAGGACTTTAGATGTATATGGGAGTTTTGCGTATGCGCCTGGCTGAATATCTTCTACGGCTTGGCGTACATCGAAGTATTCTAGCTGGGTGCCTTGCAGCGGTTTACGGTAGTTGTTGTTCATAGCGTTCCTGCCCTCGGTCTTTCATTTTTTTGCGTTGTCTTTTTCATAGACAATTCATCTTTGTTCGATAGGCATACTACACTGCCGAAAACCCATTTCCCAAATCTCATATATTTCATAGAGTTAAATATAAAAATAGGGGTTTTTGAAATATTTAGTTACACTAACTTTGGAATATTCGCTCTAAATGTGAATTTTTTTGAAAAATAGCTGCAAATCTGCCTCATTCTTTAGTCTAAGGTAAATTGCACTGCATAATAATTAATCTAAATATCAACCAAATTGATTAAAAATCAGTCTTATCAATTTTAGTATTTAATAATCAAGGCATTAAATTACTTCATTAGCTCATTGCTCCTCAAAGCCATAATATGAATCAAAACACGGTTTTATTATTTATTTTATCTTAATTCTCAATTTATCCCTATTTGCAGGGATAGCGTCGAATCACCCCTCTCTCAGATAATAAAAGCACGACATACAAGGACAGTAACTCGCTGTATTCACCAAAATAATCACAATATTTACAAAACCTTAGCTAAAAAATCAGCGACTACTGTTCTACCGTCATTATGCTTTGGGGAAAGATCATGACAAAATTTAAAACCATCATTGGGGCTGGCTGCCTCTTAAGCTGTCTCAGCTTCATTGCCTGTGGCGACAACGACCAATCGACAACAGATTCGACGATTCAAGAAGAGGAAGTAGACTCACCGACTGTCGTCTCGAATCCACCACGTTTGAAAGCCAATGCACAAGGTGAACATGAACTGCTGATTGCCTATAAACGCCAAGCCTTATACGACCCTGAAACGGGTGAGAATGATCTATTACAAGTCAGAGGCTATCTGACTAAACCTGAACTCTGGAACTCGAAAAATAGCGATGGCAGTGTTTCTGATGTGTTGGTCGGCCCACAAATTCGTGCGAAACAAGGTGACAATTTAAAAATTCATCTGGTCAATCATCTCCCTGTTGAATCGACGGAGACCTGTCCAAGTCCAGTGACCAATATTAACCAAGGGAACTGTTTTAACACCACAAATTTACATACACATGGTCTTTGGGTTAGCCCGCAAGGAAATAGTGACAACGTATTTTTGAGCTTAAAGCCTCAGCAAGATTTTCATTACGAATTTAAGATCGAACCGAATCATCCTGCGGGAACATTTTGGTATCACTCTCATGTGCATGGTTCAACCGCGATTCAGGTCTCTAGCGGCATGGCTGGCCCTTTGATTATTGAGGGAGAGCGAAAACCTGTCATTCGTCAGGGGCAAATTCAGCAGACTGGAGATTTGGACATCTTATGGAAAAATCAAAAAAACCAGCAGTATGACCATGAAAAAATCATGCTGTTCCAGCAGATTCAATACAATGAAGATTGCGACAGCAAATTAAGCCAAGTAAATGGCACACCCTGTATCTATAGCTTAGAAGATTATTCAAAACTCGATATACCGACCTCATGGGCAGATGACAATCGTTTTACCAGTATCAATGGCAAAATGTTTGGTGAAATTAAGGTGGATCAGAACCAATACCACCGCTGGCGCATGATTCATGGCGGTATCCGTGACACCATTGGTTTGACCATCAAAGAACTGCCTGATTCTGCGCTCTTTACCGCAGAGCAAACCCTTAGTGAATGTCAAAAGTATCAAAGCAAGTCGATGTCTTCACAGTTTAAAACGCTGAAAACATTACCGTTGTATACCCTTGCACAAGACGGCTTGACCATGGGAAAAATCCAAAAGCAAGGGATTGAAATTTTTCAGCCGGGTTATCGCTTTGATGCCATGCTCTCTTTCCCGACCACCAATAAATACTGTGTATACGATGCCAAGCTGAATCTAGAAGATGAAATTAATGCGCCTGAATCAAGTCCGCTACTGCGTCGCGCACCGGAAGAAAAACTTAATACACAGCTCCTCGGTTGGGTCAATGTAAAAGCAACCCAACTACCGCAGCAAACGCCTTATAACTTTTTGAAAAGTCAGGCAACCCAATTGAAACTGGCACCAGAAGTGATTGCACAGCTCGAACAGGGTGATTTATCAGCCTTTATCTCTCATGCGAGTTTAATGACTGCTGAAGTCGATGAAATGCTCAAAAAAATGGCGAAGCAAATCACCAACTTTGACATTCTGTTCAATGCAGATGGCAGCTTTAAATTTGGTATTCGTCATGCCGATGAAGGCACCTTGATAAGCTTTGGAGATGCCTACCACGATGAAGACCATACCCACCATAGCTATGTCCGCAAGCTTCCAATCGGGCAAACCCAAGAGTGGGAGTTGAGTAGTAATGTTGCAAGTCATCCCTTCCATATCCATGTCAATCCATTCCAAGTCGTGAAAATATTGAATGAAAATGGTGTCGATGTCAGTGCCATCGGCAGCTCAGATAAAGATGGTGCAGGAAATATTGACTCGCAATATCATGGAATGAAAGGCGTTTGGAAAGATACGCTCTTCGTCAAACAGGGCTATAAAATCTTTGTGCGCAGCAAGTACGAAAAATTTGAAGGCGACTTCGTGCTGCACTGCCATATTTTAGACCATGAAGATCAAGGCATGATGGAAACCGTGCGTATTTGTGGCGACCAATATGATTGTAATAGTGAACCGCCTTCACATCATTCCACTATGGATATGACTGCAAGCGATATGCCGACACACAGTCACTAAGACCGATCTATGCTGTACAAAAGCCCATATCAATATGGGCTTTTTGTTTGCCTAACACTGCGGCTTGCTGCAAAATAACATGATTAATGATATCTAAAATTTATACTGAGGCTGGTCATGACAACGTCTATGGCATTCACATCTTTTTCTCTCAACGGTGTCGATGCACAAAAATTTCTACAAGGGCAAGTGACTTTGCATGTTGAACGCCTTGAAGAAAATGCAACACGTTATACTGCAATCTGCGACCTCAAAGGCCGTATTCACTTTGGTTTATGGCTCACCAAACACAGTGCTGAAAGTTTTTCTATTGTCACTACGGCAGATCAAGCCGAAGAATTTGCCAAACATATTAAAAAATTTGGTGCATTTTCTAAGATGAAACTTGAAGAAACTGGTACAGTTTTTCCAAGTTTAGTCAGTGATGAAACGACATTTTCTTCGGAACCGACGGATGTTGCAGCATGGGAAATTCAAGCGATTCAAGCGGGTCAGGCCTATATCGACCAAGCCATTGAACATGTGTTCCAACCACAAGAGTTACGTCTACATCAGCGTGAAGGTGTCCACTATGACAAAGGCTGTTATTTGGGTCAGGAAGTGATTGCACGTTTATGGTTTAAAGCCAAACCAAAAGCTTGGTTGCATGCAATTCAAGGCACGGGTACTGCTCCTGCACAAGGCGAACAGCTGAATAAAGGCGTACAAGTCGTCAATAGCGCGGCTGTAGATAATGGTTATGTAGCATTGGTTGTTGCTCGTCCAGAAGCTTTAGAAGAGTTAGATGTAACTGTTTTAGCCTTGCCTGAAGCATTAAATGGTGATGTGGCACGTCCTGCTTAAGCATCTTAATTTTTAAATAAGAGCCAAATTACAAAAGCTGTTTGGCTCTTATTCTGATTACTATTTAAAATTACAACAAACTATAAAGATTTATAAAAATGCTCATCCCTTTCCCATTTCGCTTTTTCTTATTGAATTGCCTCATTCTCTTCAGTTGTTTTATATCGCCAAATATTTATGCCGAGATAAATTCAGCGGTATTGGAAGAGCTAAAAAATAGCAATGTGGTCGATCAAACCAACTCGCTTTCCCGCGATGAAATTGCCCAGTTAAAAAAGCAAAACGAGCAGCTTTATCAGCAAAAGCATGTCGACTTTAAAATTTTGATGATTCCCTCGACCAATGGAAAAGCTATTGATCAATATGCACTTGAGATATTCAATAAACTTAAAATTGGCAATGAAAAGCTCGATAACGGCTTACTACTTTTGGTTGCAAAAGATGATCGTAAAATACGGTTCGAGGTAGGTTATGGTTTAGAGGGAGATTTAACTGATCTAGAAGCTGGGCGCATAATTCGACACACCCTCGCTCCAAATTTCCAAAATAATGACTATTTTAATGGCTTTAAAGAAACACAAAAAAAGTTACTAGATAAATCAATTACTCTTGGTAAACCTAAAAACGAAGATCAAAAAATAGATCACATTCTAAAAACAATAGCTGGAATATTTCTATCATTCTTATTGTGTATCCCACTCTATTGGTGTTACACAAAAGTGATTATTAAATTTGGTACTAATGGTGCCTCAGGTGCTTTTATTGGACTCCTTATCTTTGAAATTTTTATTCATCTTTTGATTTTTGGTTATTTAAATTTTGGAAAAATTGCATTTTTACTTTGCGCATCTATTCCTCTTTATGCCCCTTTTATGTTGACTATATTTCTTCCCTTCAATGAACCATACAGATTACTTAAAACTATTTTATACAGCTTACCACTTCAGATTTTTGCTTTATTTGGCTTCGGCATTTTTTACTTCATCGAATTCTATCCTCAAATATCATTCATTATATTGACATCCATAACCAATTGTTTTATTTTACTTTTATTAAGATATGCAGTGTTTTTATATCGATTCAGAGCAGGGACTGAAAATACCTATCTCACCGCTTTTTATAATCAATATTTACAAGAAAAAGCACGTCAAAAAATGTTGGATGAACAATATGAGCTTTTAAATCCTTACAATAAAACGAGCGAATCAAGTCAGTCTTCTTCCTCTAGTTACAGCTCTTCATCGTCAAGCAGCAGTTCTTCATCAGGAAGCAGCTCAAGTAGTTCTTCCTCATCTTCCTCACGAGATTCAGGAGGCAGCTCAGGCGGCGGCGGCGCATCGGGTTCATGGTAATACCTAAAACGACGTGACGATTAAAGATTAATTTTTTAAAATCCAATCACTCAAAGCCAAAGCCTAAAGACTTTGGCTTTTTAATCACTCATTTTTTCCCTCACATAATAAATCACCCCTGCTCGATCATCTGAAAAATAAAAAGATTTTTCATCGATCTTATAAATATCAGCAGGTCGCCCATGCACCGTTTTACCAACGAGAAAGCCATCCATAAAAGTTTCAAGTTTTTGTCCTTTACGCATAATTGCAATTTGATAGCCATGGCCAATCGCCTCGTCGGTAGAGCCATGCAAGGCCACTAAAAAAAATTTTTTGATGGTGTCATCTGTGTCTGGATGATCAAAATAATCAAAACCTAATGCAGAGGAGTGTGAAGGAAAATATCCATAAGGCGATGGAACATTTTTACAGCCAGATGCACGTTTAAATTTAGCATCCGCCAAGACTTTGCCCTGCCATGAATAACATGCGGGCCAACCATAATCGACATCCTGTTTTAACGCATAAAAAGTTTCATCTGGCTTTTTACTTCCCAAATGATCAGAACCTTGATTGGTCGCAAATAGAAATCTACCGATCCATTTTAATCCAACAGCATTACGCAAACCTGTCGCATAAATCCGTTGCTCTGAACCATCAGGATTCATCTCGATGACGGATGCTCGCACTTTTTCTTTTTCTACACAGGCGTTACAACTCGAACCAACCGACACATAAACTTTTCCATTCCCACCAATAGCAATCGTCCGAGTCAGGTGCCAACCGCCGTATTTATAACTCAAACCATAATCTGGAAATGTCGCTAAAACCTCAGCCTTACCCGAAGGCTGAGTTTCACCTCTGTTGAATTTTTGCCGTGTCAGTTGGTGCGTTTCTGCCAAATAAAGCCAATCCTGTCCTTGAGCATCGGTATAAAACTGAACTGAATTTGGATTTCTCAAACCGGTCAGATAAGGAATGATTTTGCCAAATTTACCTGTGTCAGCATTCCAATCATCCAATATATAGACAGTACCTTTTTTATTATCTGTTAGATCATACATATCCGTGACAAACATTCTGCGATCAGGCGCTTGCGCAAAAAAACGAACACGTTTGAGACCTTCGGCAGCAGGAATAATTTCATACTGCGCAGGCAAATTTAATGAAAACTGCTTGCCATTTTTTAAATGGATTGGATGAGGTACAAGCTTGGGTTGTTGAGCCCAACTGGTCATTGAACAGACGAAACCAAGGATCAAGATGGCGCTTATTTTTATCATATTTAAATACATCTCAATGAATCATGTATATCTGTATTCATCATAGATGCCTTGTATCTATTTTATTCAATTTATATTTTTAGAAAATATTATACTTTTGAAAAGAAAGGTTTTTTTAAATCACATATGCTGTTGCAGCACACAACAGTCAAAAATAAGGAGGAACTTTATTCCCCCTCACGTCTTCGTTTTTAAATCATGATTTTAATCAAAATCCATGAAACAACTTATTCATGTCTTTGCATACATATTCTTTAAAATGATAGGCGCGCGCATGTTTGGCATCAAATTTAGCTTCCAAATCGCCTTTTTTGAAAATATAAACACGATCCTCTTTACTGACTAAAAACTCTGCACCCAGTTTCATCAAAAGCGCATCAATTTTATCTTCATCTGCAATCGATTCATCTGCATTAATTTTATCGTAATTGCGTTTAATGCCTTTAATAAACATCGCGCTGCCTCAGAGAAAATAACAATGCGCGATTAAATCAGAGTCCTGCTTTTTTGCAAAGGCTTTTGATGCAATTAAGTCATGGCATTTAAAGCGCTAAGGGCAATCAACATTATTTTATAAAAACGCTTTAAATCACAATTCCTCACTTTACATTTACGTAAATCTACCTATGATGTAAAAACCGACAAAAATAACCACCAAAACACATAAATGGAATTATGTGTATGATTTACAAAAGGTTTCAAGATGAAAAAAATCCTACTCGCAAGCATTTTAGCAATGAGCACTCAACTCGCTTTTGCTGAAACTAAAACAGATGCCGTCGATCCTGAATTTGCTAAAGTGGAAGCCATGGTCAAGGCCAAAGATATGAATGGCGCCTACCAAACACTAAGCAAGCTTGCAGCAAAAGGTAATGCTCAGGCCATTTATAATTTGGGCTATCTTACTCAAACAGGTCAAGGCGTAGCGAAGGATGAGAAAAAAGCCATCCAACTCTATGAACAGGCTGCAGCTAAAGGCTACCCAGTTGCTAACTATGTTTTAGGTAAAAATTATGCAACGGGCACACTGGGTTTAAAACAAGATACCAATAAGGCCAAACAATATTTAGAACGCGCATCTTCGGCTGGTTTTGAAGATGCCTCCATCGACTATGCCATTTTACTTTTTGCAGAAAATAAACCTGAGTCAGATAAATTGGCACTCAGTAAACTTGATCCGCTGATTAAAAAAGGCAACTACCCTGCGATTCATGCCAAAGCACTTTATGATATCAGTGCTGGCTTTAAAACTAAAAATGAAAAGCCTATTCAGCAAGGTCTAAATAGCATTCAAGAGTTAGCGAAAAAAGGTTATGTCCCTGCATTGATGGCGGTGGGCAATATGTTTGTAAATGGCAATATCATCCCGCAAAATTTGCCTGAAGCTAAAAAAATATTCAGTGCATTAGCCAAAGAAAATATTCCGCAAGCCAAAGAATCTTTGGCAACCGTGGATAAAATGATTGCTGAACAAGCCAAAGCGCCAAAAGCCAATGCGAAAAAGAGTTAATTAAGCATAAAAAAAAGCCCTGCACATGCAGTAATGCCAGTCAGTTAAGAGATTGACTGGCTTTTTCTTGGGTATTTTTGAGGTTTTCCTTTTACAACCCTTGGATAACTCCTCACTCTTCTCTCAGGTATAACATACCGATTAGATTTCTCCATTA
>NZ_VOYQ01000054.1:0-17480 GCF_013420195.1 Acinetobacter sp. YH01024 | reverse complement strand
CTCATGAAATACGGTATTCTGATGTGACAAAACCTGAATCCTGGTCGTTAAAGTGTTTGTTTGCACTCATATTTTAACTGTTAGGACTCAGGTTTTTTTATTTAAAGCAAACTATGGGACAGCAGTGGCCCCTTTGGACTCTTTTATGACATTTGAAACTACGCGCTTCGCTTGTCTTGCATCATTTGTAGAGTAGTAAAAAAGAATCCCCAAACTTGGAGATTCTTTTCAATTAAAGCCCACGCGCAGCATAGCTGCTTGTCTTGCGGCGTGGCGGAGTATAAAAAAAGGAGCCCCTTTGGACTCCTTCATGACATTTGAAACTACGCGCTTCGCTTGTCTTGCGTAAAACTTAAAGCAATGCTTTAAGTTTTACTCAGGCTTTAGGCCTTCGGCTTTTTCTAAAGATTCATCATTGCTGAAGAATTTTTCACGTTGCTCTTCAAGGAACTTTTTCGCGTCAGCTTCAAACACGTTTAAACGTTTTTCATTGATCAACGTGGTTTGGTGTTTTAGCCATTCTTGCCAAGCTTGTTTAGATATCGTATCAAACAATTCTTGTCCCTTTGCACCCGGGAATGGTGCAAAGTCTAAACCTTCCATTTCAGCCTGATATTTACGGCAAAAAACTTGTCGAGACATATCAATACTCCATTTAACTTGAAAAAGTTATGCGTAAAGTTTTTCTAAACGTGCGTGCGCGCGTTCAATTGCTGCTTCAACTTGAGCAGGTGCAGTACCACCAATGTGGTTACGTGCATTGACAGATGCTTCGAGTGTTAAAGCTTTTTTGAAGACATCGGCCTGAATCAAGTCAGAGAACTGTTGAAGTTGCTCAAGGGTTAATTCTGAAAGGTCTTTGCCTTCTTGAACACCGAGGGCAACCGCTTTACCCACAATTTCATGCGCATCACGGAATGCTACGCCATTTTTAACGAGGTAGTCGGCAAGGTCAGTTGCAGTTGAGAAGCCACGCAGCGCTGCTTCACGCATGATGTCAATGTTTGGCACTAGTGCAGGGATCATGTCGGCAAATGCCATGAGTGAGCCACGAACAGTATCGATTGCATCGAATAGTGGTTCTTTATCTTCTTGGTTGTCTTTGTTGTATGCCAATGGTTGACCTTTCATCAGGGTCAATAGGCTCATCAAGTCACCATATACACGGCCAGTTTTACCACGGATCAACTCAGGAACGTCTGGGTTTTTCTTTTGCGGCATGATTGAAGAGCCAGTGCAGAAACGGTCAGGGATGTTCACAAATTTGAACTGAGCCGATGTCCAAAGAATCATTTCTTCTGACATGCGTGATAAATGCATCATGATGAGTGATGCTGCCGCATTGAATTCAATACCAAAATCACGGTCAGATACGGCGTCTAAAGAGTTTTCAGCGACAGCTTCAAAACCTAGTAATTCGGCAGTGAATGCACGGTCAATTGGGTAGGTTGTTCCTGCAAGTGCAGCAGAACCTAAAGGCATACGGTTGGTACGTTTACGGCAGTCGATTAAACGCTCTGAGTCACGTACCAACATTTCAAACCACGCCATTAAATGGTGACCAAAAGTCACTGGCTGTGCAGTTTGTAAATGCGTGAAGCCCGGCATGATGGTATTGGTATTTTTCGCCGCTAAGCCTAGGATGCCTTTTTGTAATTTTTTCAATAATTCTAAAATCGCATCGATTTCGTCGCGAACATACAGACGGATATCGGTTGCAACTTGGTCATTACGACTACGACCGGTGTGTAGTTTTTTACCTGTAATACCGATACGTTGAGTCAAGCGTGACTCAATATTCATGTGCACATCTTCTAGGTCAATGCGCCATTCGAAGTTACCCGCTTCAATTTCTGCTTTAATAGTGTTTAAGCCATTAATAATATCGTCACGCTCTTGTTCAGTTAGAACGCCAACTTTTGCAAGCATGGTTGCATGTGCAATTGAACCTGCAATATCTTGTTTATAAAAGCGTTGGTCAAACTGTACAGATGCTGTAAATTCAGCAACAAAAGCGTCAGTAGCTTCGGAAAAACGACCGCCCCACATGCCTGAAGTTTGGGCTTGTGACGGATTTGAGGAATTAGAAGATGTGGTCATGTCGGCTCAATAAGATAAAAAGCATAGAACTGAACAAGAGTATAGCAAATTCGAACCCAGTTGCCGAAGGGCAAGTTGATCAAACTTTTAGACAAGGTTTGGGCCTATGACAATTTCTGTATTTTCAAGAAAAATGGGCCGTTGGCATTATTTGTGGGAGCTTTTTCTTGCGGGCAATATTGTGGCGTTGGTCTTGGCTTTGGCACAAGCTCAATCGTGGCAAGCCTTAAGTGTTTACAGTGTCATGCAGCATGTGTTGTTTATTAACTGGATATTATTGGCATTTGCAGCATTTTCAGAGCTTTTGCAGAGCAAGACGCGTGGTTTAAGCATGAAAATGCTCATGTTTAGCGGGTTTGTTTTATTGCAAGCTTTGGTGTTATTCACCACCTTAATTTTAAATGTTTTGATCTATTTTGGTGAAAATTTCAGTTTAGCTGGTTTGAGTGCAGATGTTTTAACTGCTAGTGTGGTTTTAAATCTGAGCTATGGGGTATTACTTGGGGCATTTTGTTTTCGATATTTATATTTAAGAGAACAGTGGGGTCGACAACATCATAGTGAATTAAACTCACGCATTCAGGCTATGCAAGCTCGGATTCATCCACATTTTTTATTTAATAGCTTAAACAATGTGATTAGCTTGATTGCGATTGACCCAGATAAAGCGGAGCAAATGCTACTGAATTTATCTCGATTGTTCCGTGCGAGTTTTCAAGAATTGAAACTGGTGAGTCTCAAAGATGAGATCGATTTGTGTCAGCGTTATTTGGCCATCGAACAAATGCGATTGGGCGATCGGCTCAATGTGGAGTGGAAACTGGCCGACATTGAACAGTACGCTCAAGTACAAATTCCACTATTAACTTTACAACCTTTATTAGAAAATAGTATTTTTCATGGAGTCGAAAAGATTTTGACAAAGAGTACGATAAATATATTGATTGAAATATTACAAAATCAAATTAATATCGTTATTACAAATCCTTATACACAGGATACAATTAAATTACGTCAGGGGAATGGTATTGCCATCGAAAATGTGAAACAGCGACTTGAGGCATATTATGGTCAGCATGTCACTTTTCAAACCTACGCAGGCGAGGGAATGTATACGACTGTGGTGCAATATCAATATAAATAGAAATCTCAGTTGACCAATAAAAATAAATGACGTTAACGAGATAAGGAGGAGAAATGGACATCCTGATCTGTGATGATGAGCCTCTAGCAGTAGAGCGATTGTCACGTTTAGTCACTCAACTTGGACATCAAGTGGTTGCGAAAGCCTCACATGGTCAACAAGCGATTGACTTGGCTCAAAGCCTCGAGCCTGATGTCATCTTACTAGATATACAAATGCCTGAAATGGATGGGCTGACTTGCGCTAAATTGTTGCGTGAATTAGACCCCATGCCCGCTATTATTTTTTGTACTGCATATGATCATCATGCACTTGATGCATTTAAGTCGAATGCAGAGGGATATTTACTAAAACCGGTTATGCAACAGGAATTGCAGCAGGTTTTAGATCATTTAACTAAATTAACCCAAGCTCAATTGAGCACGATAAAACAAAAAGAAAATATGGACGAAATTAAAATCAGCCGCCATCAAATCGCGGCAAAGACTTATCGTGGTGTAGAACTGGTCCCTGTGGAAAATATTTATTATTTTCTTGCAGATCAGAAATATGTCACTGTTCGGCATAAAAATGGCAATGTACTTATTGATGAAACGCTGAAGGATTTAGAGCATGAATTTGGTGATCGCTTTATACGCATTCATCGCAATGCCTTGGTGTCTGTGAGCTTTTTAGATGGTTTGGAAGTCGTAAGCTCAGGGCAATATCAGGTGCGTTGTCGAGATTTAGAAGAGCGTTTGGCGGTCAGCCGTCGACATTTACCAAATTTACGTGAGCGAATACAAAAATTATAGGGCAAGGGTCAAAGCACATTGCGAATTAAGCTTGCATTTTCAACTGAGCAAGTTAAGTTTAGAATAATAGCCCTATAGACTGTATTTTAAAATTTATGAATATCCTTAAGATCGCAACTCGACAAAGCCCGCTTGCACTTTGGCAGGCGGAACATATTCGTGCACGCTTAGAAGCACTTCATGCAAATTTGAAAGTTGAGTTGGTGACCTTTGTGACCCAAGGTGACAAGATTCTAGATACCCCTTTAGCCAAAATTGGGGGAAAAGGATTATTTGTAAAAGAATTAGAAGCGGCGTTGTTGGATGGTCGTGCAGACTTGGCAGTTCATTCGATGAAAGATGTGCCAATGGCTTTGCCTGAAGGTTTAAGCTTGGCCGTGATTTGTGAGCGTGAAGACCCATTAGATGCTTTCGTTTCAAATACTTATAACAGTTTTGATGATTTACCCCAGGGTGCGAAGGTGGGGACGTCGAGCTTGCGCCGCAAATGCCAAATTTTAAAACAACGTCCAGACCTTGAAATTATTGATCTGCGTGGCAATGTGGGTACGCGTTTATCTAAACTCGATGCGGGTAACTATGATGCGATTATTTTGGCGAGTGCAGGGCTGAAGCGTTTGGGCTTAGCAGAGCGTATTCGTCATACTCTTGAGCCTGTTGTGAGTTTACCTGCAGTTGGACAAGGTGCATTGGGCCTAGAATGTCGTAGCCAAGATCAAGCTGTATTGGATTTAATTTTGCCCTTAATGCATGCAGAGACCAATGCTTGTGTACGTGCAGAACGTGCTTTTAATGCATATCTAGAAGGTGGCTGCCAAGTACCGATTGCAGGTTATGCAACCTTAGAAAATGGTCAGATTCATTTGGAAGGTCGAGTCGGTAGTGTTGACGGTCAAACCTTGTTGAAAGCACAGCAAGTAGGTCTTCCCGAACAGGCTGAACAGCTCGGTGTCAAATTGGCCCAAGACTTGTTAGCCCAAGGTGCCGGTGAAATTTTAAAGGCACTGTATTAATACATGCTTTTTATCAATACACGTCCGACAGATCGTGCAGCGCAGCTTAGCTTGACGCTGCGCTCTGCGGGTGTTGCTGTGGCTGAGCTTCCATTACTTGAGCTTAAGCCGCGGGCATGGTCAGAAGCATTGGCAGTGTGCTATGCCCAGTTGAGTGCTGCGGATGTATTGGTTGTGGTGAGCCCCTCTGCGGTCACCTTTGGTATGCAAGGTTTGCGTAAGGCAGGCATTTCACTTGAGCAGCTCGAACATATTCAATGGGTTGCAGTTGGTGACGCAACCGCAGCAAAACTGGCTGATTATGGCATTCACAGTGTCGTACCGCAGGTGGAAACCTCGGAGGGAATGCTCACTTTAAGCCATTTAGAACAATTGGAGGCCGGGGCTTGCGTTGCATTTTGGCGCGGTGAAGGTGGTCGTCAATTTATGATGCAGCAGTTGCTAGCACGTGGCATTCAGATTCTTAATTTTGTGCTATACGAACGCCATCTACCGGAAGAGACCACTCAAAAAGTAAAAACACTCATTTCTGAACATCAGTTGTCATCTCCGTATTGTATGTTGATCACCAGTGAGGCCAGTTGGCTCAATTGGCTTGACTTGATTCAGTCGCATTTATCAGTGCTGAGTCATGCACATTTTTTAGTTTTAGGTGTAAGGTTGTTCGAGCTACTTGAGCAAAGTCGTATAACACTGAACAAAGATTTTAAAATTATTCAACTCGAAGATTTAAACGCGACACACATATTGCAGCATGTGCAGGTCGTGCAGGGAAATACATGAAGAAGTTGTTTGTCGTCGTGGTCATTGCCGCAGTACTTTGGTTGGCTAAACTCAGTTTTGACCTATTTCAAGTCAATGCTCAACAAACCGAACTGATGCAACAACAAACTTTATTGCAACAGCGCAATGCAGGTTTGAATGATCAGGTCGTGGCTTTGAAACGCCGGTTGAGCGGCACAGCGACCGAGATGGCGGCTGCAACGACATCGAATACTTCGATTGCTGCTGAGGCAACCCATAGCATTGAGCCAATGATGGTTGTGGGCCAGCAACTTGATTTGGTTGAATTTGCCATGCAGCAACAACAATTTGCTGTCGCTTTGGAAAAATTAAACCAATTAGACCAACAATTAGATCAGTTGAGCTTGGCACCTGCACTTCGCATGAGTTTGCATCAGGTGATTCAAAAAGATCGTGAGACCTTAAAGCAATATGTGACAGAGCGTCAGTTGCAATCTGATAAAGTGAAAAATACCCTGCAATCGATCGATCAATTGTTAGAAAAAGAAATATTAAAGCCCTATAGTTCTAAAGAGCAGCAAAAGGGTCTTTCTTTTTGGCAAAAATGGATTCAAGTCGAATCGGTCGAGCAACCGAGTCCCGTATTAATGCAGCGTAGCTTGGTATTAAAAGAAATGCAGTTACGTTTAATTTTGGCTCAGCAAGTTTTAAATCAAGGACAATATCCTCAATTTCAACAAGAAATCACTGAAATTATGCAAATTATGCAGCAATTGCCAGATGCTTCATTAAAACCGATACGCCAACGTCTAGAACAATTAAAGGACATTCCGGTTATTTCTGTACCGCTATTAAATACTCGGGCACTCATAGGATAATCGACTATGAAACATATTTTATTGGCCTATTTATTTATTAGCTTATTGGTTGTTGCCATTATTAGTTTGCTGAGTTTTGGACATGGTGCAGGCTATGTCTATTTATACTGGCGTGAATGGCAAGTTCAATCCAATATTTGGTTTTTAGCATTATTGCTGGCACTACTGAGTTTGTTCGTGCAAATGCTTTGGTATGCGGTTAAACGCTATTTAAGTCGAGAGCAGCGTAAATCTGAAACAGTCTTTAGTTTTAATAAACTGCATCCCTATGAACAATTGGCTGTCATTTGGCTTTTAAATGCTGCGCAAGATCAAAAAAACTTTATTCAGCAAGCTTTTACTGAGTCTGGATTATTAAAAGGGGTGATTGATGCGCGTTTATATTGGATTCAGCAACAATATGAAACAGCATTAAATGCATTAACTCAGACCAATCCAATGGCTTTTGAACTCGCAGAATTGCAACGGATTGAAATTTATTTATCCCAACAAGAGGGTGAAAAGGCTTTAACGCATCTCGAATTTTTGAATCAACATGAATTATCGCCATGGTTGCAAAAAGTCAGCACTGCCTATGAGCAGCGTTTAACCACGCTATGGGGCATGTTTGCGTTGCAGTTTCCTTGGTTGTATTTGCGTTCGACACGTTATGGACATTTAGATGAGCTGACAAAACAAGCTTGGTTGGAGCAATTATTATCTGCATTTGATCAAGCTGATGTCGATGACTTACAGCATTTAAAGCAGCGTTATTTGGATTTGCAAAATCAAATCACAGAGCGTAAATATGTGGTCAAAGTGCTTTGGTTAAAAGTCTTATCTCGTGTGCCAGAGATGAGTCAGGAACATGAGCAATTGGCTATTCATTTACTGGAACAGCAATTTAACAAAGAAGTGTTCTTTTTGTGGTTCCAGCAAAAAATGCTGAAGCAAAACCCTGACTATGTGGCTGTAGAACAGCAGATTCAACGTTGGGAAGAAAAGTATCCTGCGCTGCCTGTTTTTAGTTTTGCAAAATGGAATATTTACCAAGCGACAGCACGTCAAGCTGAAGCAGATGCATTGTTAGAATTATATCCAAATGATGTATTAATGAGTTATTTACGCATCAAGTCAGCCTTAAATCAGCAGGATGACTTGATCAAACAATTAAATTTAATATTTGAAAATAATGCCAATTTTATGGAAATTCGAATATAAGGACATTATATGCAAGAAGATTTAGCTCAATATTCATTGGTTCATACTCAACACGTCGCTTGGGGGGATATGGATGCTTTTGGTCATGTAAATAACGTGCATTATTATCGTTATATGGAAAGTGCGCGGATTGGTTATTTAGATCAGTTGGATATATTTAATCAGTCTGTGATTACGGTTGTGGCTTCAAGCCAATGTAAATATTTAAGCCCCGTGGTTTATCCTGATATTTTAAAAGTGGCAACGCGCGTTGAAGAATTAAGAAATAGTGCATTTCGTATGAGTTATATATTATGGAGTGAACAGCAACAAAAAATCGTTGCAACAGGCGATGCGGTTATTGTGTGCGTGGATAAAATGACCCTGCAAAAAACCTCTATTCCAGAAAATATTAAAACCAAAATAAAAGCTTTGGAGATTTCAGTGGGAAATAATATTTAAATACAATTTAACTTTATATATTTTAAGGAGTCGTGTTAAAATATTGTAGTAAAATGAAAATTATTTATTGAATAAAAATTTTATTATAATATTATGAGCGAGTTTTCATAAGCATTATTAAAATGAAATTTCGGAGTTAAAGATTATGCCTGATATTAGTAATTTATCAGTTGAAGAGTTAAAGAAGCTTCAAGTAGAAGCTGAAGCACTGATTGCATCTAAAAAAGATCAAGCGATTGAAGATGCGTATAACCGTATTGTTGAAATTGCAGAAAATTTAGATTTAAGCGTTGAACAAATTCTTGAATTTGGTTTAAGCAAACGTAAAAAATCAACGCGTAAAGCGGTTGAGCCACGTTACCGTAGCAAAACCAATGCAGATGACACGTGGACTGGTCGTGGTAAACAACCACGTTGGTTAGTGGCTGAGTTAGAAAAAGGCGCGAAACTAGAAGACTTCTTAATTTAAGAACAATTCATGAAATCGTCATATCCTGAGTTCAGGATAATTAAACCAGGCAAATGCCTGGTTTTTTTATCTCTTTGAATTGGCTATGCAGAAAAAGTATGCATAATGTGTCTATAAAGAAAAATGTTTAAATGATGGAAAAAAATTGATGGATCGGTTGTGGTGGGATGATCAATAAAACTAATAATATTCGGTGGCTCATTTTTGCTGCGATCAGTTTTTTAATTTTCGTTATGCTGCAAGTGCCAGCAGCGTGGCTCATTACAAAGTTTTATAAAAATAACCAAATGCTACATAACGTCAGTGGCAATATTTGGCATGGGCAAGCAGATTGGACACGAGGAAATTTGAAAGGCTCGTTAAACTGGAACACACGCCCGTGGGACTTGATTTTATTACGCTTGGGTGCAAATGTTGAAATTCATAGTGGCAATACCAAACTGCAAGGTGTTATGGGGTATGGTTTTGGCAAAAGTATTAGTATTAAAAACTTAGAGGGTCAAATTGCCCCTGAAACTTTAAAAAGTTTTGCCGATTGGCAATGGCCAACGAATGCCATTCAATTAAAAGATGTGCAGTTTAAATATAAGCCACAACAGGGATTTAGTCAGTCATTAGGCGAGATGCAGTGGGCAGGTGGGGATTTATCCTTTAGCTTTGCACAGCGTCAAGAGTCAATGAATGTGCCTGCCATGTTAGCTCAATTAAAAGATGATAATGGCAAATTGTCGATTGATGTTCGAGATCAACGCGAACAAAAGATGATGAATTTATCACTTGAGCCAGACCTCATGTTGGATGTGCAATTAACCCAGCGCTTTTTGATGAATGTTGCTTCCTATGAAGGTAAGGCAGGATTAGATACGTATGTGATTAGTTCGCGTCAACCTCTATTGAGTGGGGTGAACTGATGGCTGACTATTTCGAAAAAATCCGCGAGATCAATTGGAAGCAAACAGATCGACTTGCACCTGTGGTCTTGGCTTTAATAATTTTGTACCTGTGCTGGAAGTTAGCCGCTTTATTTTGGTTATTGATTGCACCGCCACAAGCCATGCAGTTAGACCGAGTTGAATTGGGTTCACAGCAAACGCAAGTTCCTAATATTAGCTCTTTTGCCTTGTTTCAGGAAAACCGCAGTTCAGCAGCTGACGCGCAGTTAAATATGGTGTTACAAGGTGTGGTGGTTGGACAGCCAAGTCGCTACTCGTCGGCAGTGATTAAGGTCAATGAGAGTTCAGATCGCTACTTGGTTGGAGAAACCATTCAAGGTTCATCATATCAACTGGCTGAAGTTTATTGGGATAAGGTGATTTTAACGCAGGGTAATGGTGCACGGCGTGAATTAGCGTTCCAAGGTATTGAAAACGGATTAGATCAACCGATTGTCCCTACAGCCAATGCAACATCAGGCGGATCTTTGCAAAATAACAGCATGCAAAATGCAGCTAATCCTGCAAATTCAGGGCAAGGCACGACGCAGTCCGCGATTGGTCAGGCCGTACAACGCATGACAGAAAATCGTGAGCAATATCTGCAGGAAATGGGGGTGAATCCATCAGGTAATGGTGGGTTTGAGATTTCAAATCGAACACCTGCTGCCTTGAGAAATAAATTGGGTTTGCAACCGGGTGACCGCATCATGTCTTTAAATGGGCAGGCAGTCGGTGCAGGACAATCTGAGGCGCAATTATTAGAACAAGCCCGCCGTGAAGGGCAGGTGAAACTTGAAGTCAAACGTGGTGATCAAGTGATGACCATACAACAGGATTTTTAGTGATGTTTCATCACTTTATAGGGTTAGGAAACACAGGCGTATATGGCTTTATTTAATAATAACCGTTCAACTTTAGCTGCCTATGCCATGGTGCCCTTGGTTGCTATGGTCAGCACAGCAAGTTATGCACAAACATGGAAAATCAATTTACGTGATGCAGATCTTACGGCATTCATTAATGAAGTCGCAGATATCACGGGGAAAAATTTTGCAGTTGACCCACGGGTACGAGGAAATGTAACGGTTATTTCCAATAAGCCTTTAAATAAAAATGAAGTCTATGACCTGTTTCTCGGTGTATTGAATGTCAATGGCGTGGTGGCGATTCCATCGGGCAACACCATTAAACTGGTTCCAGACAGTAATGTAAAAAGCTCGGGCATTCCTTATGATGCGCGCCACCGTGCGTCTGGAGACCAAATTGTCACCCGAGTAATTTGGCTTGATAACACCAATGCCAACGACTTAATTCCAGCCCTACGTCCACTGATGCCGCAATTTGCACATTTGTCAGCAGTGGCGGGGACCAATGCGCTGATCGTCTCAGACCGTGCTAGTAATATTTACCAGCTCGAAACGATTATTCGTAATTTAGATGGAACGGGTCAAAATGATATCGAAGCCGTGACGCTGCAATCGAGTCAGGCCGAAGAAATGATTGGGCTGTTAGAGTCGATGAGTTCGACCGGCGCATCAAAAGACCCGAAAGGTTCACGAATTCGTATTATTGCGGACAATCGAACCAATCGTATTATCATTAAAGGTGATACAGCGACACGTAAGCGTATTCGTAAGATTATTGAGACCTTAGATGTGCCTGCTGCAGATCGATTGGGTGGATTGAAAGTTTTTCGTCTAAAGTATGCAAGTGCCAAAAACTTGTCAGAAATCTTACAAGGCTTGGTCACAGGGCAGGCCGTTTCGAGTACAAATTCATCGAATAGCTCAAATAGCAGCACGATGAACAGTTTAATGAATGATAGTAACAGTTCGAATTCACAGTCATTCAGTTCACAAAATAACACCAGTTCAGGTATTAACCTCAACAGTAATAACTCTTCCAATAATACGCAAAACGGTATCTCAAGCTTTAATGCCAATGGCGTGAGTATTATTGCTGATGCCACACAAAATGCACTGATTGTGAAAGCAGATCCGCAGCTCATGCGTGAAATTGAATCTGCGATTCAGCAGCTCGATATTCGTCGTCAGCAAGTGCTGATCGAAGCGGCGATTATTGAAGTTGAAGGCACGGATACCGATCAGCTCGGTGTGCAATGGGCGTTGGGAGATATCAGTAGTGGTATCGGCTTAATTAACTTTGATAACTTTGGTTCTAGTTTAAAAAATATTGCCGCAGGTTATTTAACTGGTGGTGCTGCGGGTGCGGGTAGCGCGGTGAGTGCGGGTACTTCTGTAGTTCTTGGTGATTATCGTGAAGGCAGTGATGGTTCGCGCAAACTCTATGGTGCGATGATTCAGGCCTTAAAAGAAAAGACCAAATCCAATTTATTATCTACACCGTCGATAGTGACGATGGACAACGAAGAAGCCTATATTGTGGTGGGTGAAAACGTTCCATTTGTGACAGGTTCGGTCACCACCAATGGTGGTACAGCCAATCCGTATACATCGATTGAGCGTAAAGATGTCGGTGTTACTTTGAAAGTTGTGCCGCATATTGGTGATGGCGGCTCGGTGCGTTTAGAGGTCGAGCAAGAAGTTTCTGATGTAAAAGACAATAAAGGTCAAGCGTCGGACTTAGTTACGACTAAACGTGCGATTAAAACCTCGATCTTGGCAGAGCATGGTCAAACGATTGTGTTGGGTGGTTTGATCTCGGACAATACATTGCATGGGCGTCAATCCGTTCCGGGGCTCGGGGCTATTCCTGTACTGGGCAAACTTTTTAGCTCGGAAGGAAAATCCAACAGTAAACGCAATTTGCTGATCTTTATTCATCCGACCATTGTTGGAAATTCTGCTGATGTGAAGAAAATGTCTCAGCAACGTTACAGTCAGCTCTATAGTCTGCAACTGGCACTGGATAATGACGGTAATTTTGCGAAATTACCTGAAAATGTGGACGATGTGTATCAGCAGCGCATACCTGTTTCAAAAGGTACAGCACCAGCCCCTGTGTATAAGACGGTACCTACAGCACCACAAACCACACAGCCAGCGGCAGTGGTCTCCACGCCAGTCGCCATTGAACCTGCAGTGAAGCGCCAAACCATAACCGTACCGAATGGCAAAGTGGCGGAAACTCCTTAGGTTAGACAGTAGGGTGGTTTAGCTTTGAAACCACTGCATGCTATGATGAAAAAAACGAGCAATAGAGAATTAACTTCATGACTTGGAAAATTCAAGCAATTTCTGGTGATTTAACAGGACAAGAAATTAGTATTGAGCGAGATATGTTGGTGGGTCGTCATCAACAAGCAGATATTGTTTTACAAGAATCTGATGTATCGCGTAAACATGCTGCCTTTGTACTGAAAGATCAGGCACTCTGGTTGCAAGATCTCAATTCATCCAATGGGACGTTTATTAATGATGTCCGTTTGACTGGTGAATCACTTTTAAAAGAAGGTGATATTGTACAGTTTGCCAGTGTGAAGTTTAGTTTATTGGCTCCAGCTAAAGCTGTTCAGATCCCAGCGGATATTGAACAAAGCGTTGAAGCGTTGCAAACAGAAGAAATTACACCTGTTCAGCAGCCGTCTGAAGCTGTTGCGGTTTCTGAAACTGCGGCACAAGAACCTGTTGTTAAAACGTCTGAAACTGAGACACAAGAGCCTATCGTTAAAACTGCAGCACAACAAATGAATGATCAAGGGATGCCAGAGTTGAAAGAGCGTGATGGTTCAGTTCAATTGACTCGTGATGGTATGCCGACCAATGTGGGTGTGCCTAAACCTGCGCCAATCCCTGAGGGAATTGACATTACTGCTGCTCCGAAAAATGAAGCATGTGATGTAGAAATTCCAGCGACATGTGTAGAGCAAGAGCGTGAAGCGCAAAAAAATGCCTCTGTAGGCTTAATCTCAGTCATTGTTTTAATCATTCTTGCAATTATTGCATGGGTGTTGTTTAAATAAACCGAGACATTCCTCAAAAGGCATGCATGGGCATGCCTTTTTTATGGGGAAAATTTACAAAAAAATAGAGGGATATTATGTTTGAAGTTCGTTTAGCAGAACGCCAAATGATTTTATTTGATCTGGATGGAACGCTAGTCGATTCAGCATCTGACTTACATCGTGCGATGAATATGAGTCTAAATGCGTTGCAATTACCTTTGGTCACAGAAGAGCAGGTGCGAAACTGGATTGGGAAAGGGACTTCATTATTTTGTCATAGCGTACTTGAATACTTGACCGGAAAGGTGGATGCCGCACAGCACCATCTTTTACTGGAAACTTTTCTAAAGATTTACAATGCAGATCCTTGTGTCTTGACGCAGCCCTTTGATGGCATTCTAGCGTTCTTGGATTGGGCAAAAGCAGAAGAGAAAATTCTGATTTGTGTGACCAATAAACCAGAGCAACCGGCACGCAGTATTGTGCAGGCACTAGGTATGCATGAATACTTTGATGATGTGATTGGCGGAGATCGTTTTGAAGAGCGTAAACCACATCCCAAGCAGCTAGAGTATTGTGCGGAGCATTATACCTTGCCGAAACAGCAAATTTTGATGGTGGGTGATTCTGTCAATGATGTAGAGGCAGCACGTCGTGCGGGTATTGATTGTATTGTGGTCAGCTATGGCTATAATCATGGTGAAAATATTCGAGATTGTCAGCCGCAGCATGTGGTCGATAACTTAAAAGAATTATTGGGTTGAAATAATTAGGGTTAAGGAAGTGAAAATGAGCAAGTGTGTAGTATTTCGATGGCGTCACTCAATCAGCATGAGAAGAAATTAACTGAAATTGACCACGCGAAATATAGAGAAACCGAGATGACTACACAAACTCAATTTGAACAACTGAAATCTGCTGGATATAACTTGATTCCAGTCTATCGTCAGCGCTTGGCAGATACAGAAACTCCGCTGTCTGTCTTTGCGCGATTAAAACAACATAAACAAGCCTATTTATTTGAATCTGTAGAGGGTGGCGAAAACTGGGCACGTTACTCCATTATTGGTTTGGGTGAGTCCACCGTATTTTCGTGTAATGAAGGGCAGTTGACCGTTCAACATGTTGATGGTTCGATTGAAAAACAACAATGTGCAGACCCGTTTCAATACATTCGTGACTTCCAAGCACAATATAAAGTGCCTACACAGCAAGATTTGCCAGCGTTGCCGAGCTTTACCGGTGGATTGGTTGGATACTTTGGTTATGATGCTGTACGTTATATCGAACCAAAGCTCAATAATGTGCCAGAAGCTGACCCGGTCGGGATTCCGGATATTTGGATGATGCTATCAAAAACCGTCATCGTCTTTGATAACCTTAAGGATACCTTATTCTTAATTGTGCATGCCGATGTAAATGATGCTGAGGCCTATACCAAGGCGCAGCAACAATTGGATGGGCTAGAAGAACTTTTGGCAACCCCAATTGCACTCAAAGCAAATAAGCATACTGCACCACAGTTTGAATCCATCACTGGACATGACAACTTTATTGACTCTATTGCGAAAGTAAAAGAGTACATTAAGGCCGGTGATGTGATGCAGGTTGTGCCGGGCCATCGTATGGTATCCGATTTTGATGGTGAACCTTTGCAGGTCTATCGTGCACTACGTCACCTCAATCCATCGCCATATTTGTTCTTGGTGCAAGGGCAAACACTTGAGAATGACATTCCCTTTCATATCGTCGGTTCATCACCTGAAATTTTGTCCCGTTTAGAAAATGGTGTGGCAACAGTTCGTCCTTTGGCGGGAACGCGACCACGGGGTAAAACAAAAGAAGAAGATTTAGCGCTAGAAAAAGATTTGCTATCTGATGAAAAAGAAATTGCAGAGCATTTGATGTTGATCGATTTGGGGCGAAATGATGTTGGACGCGTTTCTAAAATCGGTAAAGTTCACGTGACTGATCAAATGGTGATCGAACGTTATTCGCATGTCATGCACATTGTGTCAAATGTACAAGGTGAAGTACGTGATGATGTCGATGCTTTGGATGTTTTTAAGGCAACATTCCCTGCGGGTACGCTTTCAGGCGCACCAAAAATCCGCGCTATGGAAATTATTGACGAAGTTGAACCAGTAAAACGTGGAATTTTTGGTGGTGCTGTTGGTTATTTAGGCTGGCATGGGGAAATGGACATGTCGATTGCGATTCGTACCTGTGTAATTCGAGAAAATAAGGTCTATGTTCAAGCTGGAGCAGGGGTAGTTTATGACTCAAATCCTGAATCAGAGTGGAATGAAACCCAAATAAAAGCTCGCGCAGTGATCAAAGCGGTTGAATTATCATCAAATGGATTGATTTTATGAGTTTTTCACGTTTTTTTTAGAAAAAACACTTGCAAGGATTTCAAGATTTGCTAAACTGCACACCGTTCCGATACGAAACGTACGAAACACTAAGAAACGCCGGCATAGCTCAGTTGGTAGAGCAACTGACTTGTAATCAGTAGGTCCACAGTTCGAATCCGTGTGCCGGCACCATCTTAGAAAGTTTGAGAGTGAGTAGAAAGAACGACACTGAAGTAAGTGTAAAATGGTGAGGTTCCCGAGCGGTCAAAGGGGGCGGACTGTAACTCCGCTACGAAAGTTTCGAAGGTTCGAATCCTTCCCTCACCACCAATTTTAAGACTTCAATAAGTGGTTTGTACCAACATCGTGCGGGAGTAGCTCAGTTGGTAGAGCGGTAGCCTTCCAAGCTACATGTCGCGAGTTCGACCCTCGTCTCCCGCTCCATATCTATTGAAGTGCTTATATTTGCTCTTATAGCTCAGTGGTAGAGCACTCCCTTGGTAAGGGAGAGGTCTCGAGTTCAAATCTCGATAAGAGCTCCAGATTTTACAGTTTAGCAACTTTAAATGTTGCACAAGATTCCAGAAGCAGGCTTTTTAGTCTGCTTTTCAAGTATTGGGTGTTTATTTTTTTAGGCGATATGTCGGAGCTGGGTTTTACTCAGAATTGTGTTCGACGTAAACGAGGAAGAAAAGCATGGCTAAGGCTAAGTTTGAACGTAATAAGCCACACGTTAACGTGGGCACAATCGGTCACGTTGACCATGGTAAAACGACTTTAACAGCTGCAATTGCAACTGTATGTGCAAAAAAATTCGGCGGTGAAGCGAAAGATTACGCTGCAATCGACTCTGCACCAGAAGAAAAAGCACGTGGTATTACAATTAATACTTCACACGTAGAATACGATTCTCCAATCCGTCACTACGCTCACGTAGACTGCCCAGGTCACGCCGATTATGTTAAAAACATGATTACTGGTGCTGCGCAAATGGATGGTGCGATCCTTGTATGTGCTGCGACTGATGGTCCAATGCCACAAACTCGTGAACACATCCTTCTTTCTCGTCAGGTAGGTGTACCTTACATCGTTGTATTCTTAAACAAATGCGACCTTGTGGATGATGAAGAACTTCTTGAATTAGTAGAAATGGAAGTTCGTGAACTTCTTTCTACTTATGACTTCCCAGGCGACGACACTCCAGTAATCCGTGGTTCTGCTCTTGCGGCGCTTAACGGTGAAGCTGGTCAATACGGCGAAGACGCTGTAGTTGCTCTTGTTGAAGCTCTTGACTCTTACATTCCAGAGCCAGAACGTGCTATCGACCTTGCATTCCTTATGCCAATCGAAGATGTATTCTCAATTTCAGGTCGTGGTACAGTAGTAACTGGCCGTGTTGAAACTGGTATCGTGAAAGTAGGCGAAGAAGTTGAAATCGTTGGTATTAAAGATACAGTTAAAACAACTGTAACTGGCGTAG